>NZ_JAHLQZ010000029.1:0-36460 GCF_018919505.1 Citrobacter sp. S55_ASV_140 | reverse complement strand
CGCAGGCGCTGCGCGAGCCGACCTCTGCGCCCGTTTCGCCTTAAAAGACACCCCGGCAGCTTTGCGCTGGCTGGAAGAGAACCAGCTTGAAGATGGCCGTGAGTGCTTGCTGCGTCGCGTGATCAGCAGCGACGGCCGCTCCCGTGGCTTTATTAACGGTACCGCCGTTCCGCTGTCACAGCTTCGTGAGCTGGGCCAGCTGCTGATTCAAATCCACGGCCAGCACGCGCACCAGCTTCTGACGAAATCCGAACACCAAAAATTCCTGCTCGATGGTTACGCCAATGAAGCATCCCTGACCCAGGAAATGACCGCGCGCTATCAGCTATGGCACCAAAGCTGCCGCGATCTGGCGCATCATCAGCAACAAAGTCAGGAACGCGCAGCACGGGCGGAACTGTTGCAATATCAGCTAAAAGAATTGAACGAATTCAACCCGCAGCCGGGCGAGTTTGAGCAAATTGATGAAGAGTACAAGCGTCTGGCTAACAGCGGGCAATTGCTCACCACCAGCCAGCAGGCGCTGGCTATCCTCGCGGATGGCGAAGACATCAATCTGCAGAGCCAATTGTACAACGCAAAGCACCTGGTCACTGAACTCGCAGGCATGGACGGCAAACTTTCCGGTATCCTGGATATGCTGGAAGAGGCAACCATTCAGCTCAGCGAAGCCAGCGATGAACTGCGCCACTATTGCGATCGTCTGGATTTAGACCCTAACCGTTTGTTCGAACTTGAGCAGCGTATTTCAAAGCAAATCTCGTTGGCACGTAAGCATCACGTCTCCCCGGAAGCGTTGCCGCAGTTCTATCAGTCTTTGTTAGATGAGCAACAGCAACTTGACGATCAGGCCGACTCGCTCGAAACCTTAACCCTGGCGGTGAACAATCACCACCAGCAGGCGCTGGAAACAGCAAAAAGGTTGCACCAACAGCGCCAGCATTATGCGCAGGAACTGGGACAACTCATTACCGAGAGTATGCATACCCTTTCGATGCCGCATGGTCTCTTTTGCATTGATGTAAAATTTGATGAGCACCATCTGAGCGCGGACGGCGCCGATCGTGTGGAGTTTAAAGTTACCACTAACCCGGGTCAGCCGTTACAGCCGATCGCGAAAGTTGCTTCTGGCGGCGAGCTGTCGCGCATCGCTCTGGCTATTCAGGTTATTACCGCACGTAAAATGGAAACCCCGGCGCTGATTTTCGATGAGGTTGATGTCGGCATCAGCGGTCCGACGGCTGCGGTCGTGGGCAAAATGCTGCGTCAGTTGGGGGAATCAACCCAGGTTATGTGCGTAACTCACCTGCCGCAGGTTGCTGGTTGTGGTCATCAACATTTCTATGTCAGCAAGGAAACTGACGGCGCAATGACGGAAACACACATGCAGCCGCTTGATAAACGTGCGCGTCTGCAGGAGTTAGCCCGCTTACTTGGCGGAAGCGAAGTCACGCGCAACACCCTCGCAAACGCAAAAGAACTGCTGGCGGCATAAACTTTTTTCCCTTGTGAAGGTCTGAGTTCAACATAAAATCGCCGACCGACCCGACAGCAAAAGGTTTTAAAGTGGTGAAAGGTCTATTATCATCGGCATATTACATATGAGCCGCGTACTGCTCGGGCCCGAAAAGGAATCAAATCACTATGCGCTGTAAAACGCTGACTGCTGCTGCAGCAGTACTACTGATGTTGACTGCAGGCTGTTCCACTCTGGAGCGAGTGGTTTACCGTCCTGACATCAACCAGGGAAATTATCTGACACCGACCGATGTCGCCAAAGTGCGTACAGGCATGACGCAACAGCAGGTTGCTTATGCTCTGGGTACCCCGATGATGTCCGATCCTTTTGGCACAAACACCTGGTTCTATGTGTTCCGTCAGCAACCTGGACATGAAGGCGTAACTCAGCAAACGCTGACGCTGACCTTTAACAGCAGCGGCGTATTGACCAACATTGATAACAAACCTGCCCTAACCGACAACAAGTAGGTTTGAGAGATCAAAAAAAGGTGCTCAATGAGTACCTTTTTTATTGTCTGTTATTTTTTAGCGGATTTCTCTGCTCGCTGCCTGCGCAGCTCTTTGGGATCGGCAATCAGCGGCCGATAAATTTCCACCCGATCGCCGTCATGCAGAACATCCGCAAGCTTTACCGGACGGCTGTAGATGCCCACTTTATTTTTGCTGAGATCGATATCATTACGCAATTCCAGCAGCCCGGAAGCGCGGATAGCCTCTTCCACAGTTGCGCCCTGCTGCAGCGTTACGCGCTGTAAATACTGTTTTTCGGGCAGCGCATATGCCACTTCAACGACAATTTTAGCCGACGCTGACACTGTAAACCTCTTTCGCGCGAACCGTGAAAGCCTGCACCATATTCGAAGCCAGCTCTTTAAAGATGCGGCCAAACGCCAGCTCGATGAGTTTATTCGTGAACTCGAAATCGAGATGAAACTCAATGCGACACGCGTCCTGGCTTAACGGCGTAAACTTCCAGCCGCCAATCAGTTTCTTAAACGGTCCATCGACCAGATGCATCAGGATGCTCTGGTTACTGGTCAGTTGGTTACGCGTGGTGAACGTTTTGCTAATCCCTGCTTTGGAGACATCCACTGCGGCAGTCATTTGTCCCGGAGTCGACTCCAGTACGCGGCTACCGGTGCACCCCGGTAAAAACTGGGGATAGGATTTAACATCATTCACTAACTGATACATCTGCTCCGCACTGTAAGGTACTAAAGCGGTCCGGCTAATCTGAGGCATAACAATTTCCATCAATATCAATCACACAAATAATACCATTTATCACTCGCTAAAAAAAACGCTATAGCCCAACTCGTGCTAAGATAGCGCCTTGCGCCCCGCTGGATGAAATGGGGTGTTTTTCGATTCCAGATTACCTATACTGAGCGGCATTATGACGAAGAAAAAAGCACACAAACCTGGCTCAGCCACAATCGCGCTTAACAAACGCGCACGACACGAATACTTTATCGAAGAAGAGTTCGAAGCAGGACTCGCTCTGCAGGGCTGGGAAGTCAAATCCTTGCGCGCAGGTAAAGCTAACATCGGCGATAGCTACGTTATACTCAAAGACGGCGAAGCGTTCCTGTTTGGCGCCAACTTCACACCGATGGCCGTTGCCTCAACACACGTGGTATGCGATCCCACCCGTACCCGTAAGCTACTGTTAAACCAGCGCGAACTCGACTCTTTGTATGGTCGTATGAATCGGGATGGTTATACCGTAGTAGCACTGTCGCTGTACTGGAAGAACGCCTGGTGTAAAGTAAAAATTGGCGTCGCCAAAGGTAAGAAACAACACGACAAGCGCTCCGACGTGAAAGAACGCGAATGGCAGGTGGATAAAGCACGTATTATGAAAAATGCCGGGCGATAACCTTCTTTTCTCTGTGGCCAGTCTATCACCATGATGACTGGCCTTTATTTTTTAGTTATTGAAAGTCGCACAATACATTCATAGTAATTATAGATTCCATTGCTGAATCGTTCAGTTAAAAATACGAACCCCAGCCTGCAGGCAAGCAGTAGTCCAATAAAATAAAACTTCAAGTACTCCCGCGCGCTATTTTTCATCTTTCAAAATAGCATTATTATTACTGTTGTTTATTATTAACAATAAATAACAAAAACAACGATTACAGCAACTTATAAATAAAACCTATTTATCGAAACGTTTAACTCATTTCGCTGAAAAATATCACCATATGTTTTTAATATCTGGACATTGCAGAAAGTTTTCTTTCTGACTATATCATCTAATACGAAAGAACTATTTTGGTGCTCAGACTACGACTTAATTTTTTCAGAAACTGATACCAGTAAATCTTATCCATGAAATTACATGTGTAAGTTCATCATTATGATGAACGAGGCACCTGTCTGCTCATTTTCCCGGCACGCCGTTGCGGATTAATACTCCCGACCTGCCATCAGGAGTGAACATATGCGTCTACTCGCCGTTGTATCGAAGTTGACTGGTGTTTCTACCAACGTTGAAGCCTCTGAAATTACACTCAACTCACCTTCTATTGTGAAACTGTCCGTTTCACGTGAGGAGGTCAGCCAGTTGACTCGTGTTAATCAGGATCTGGTTGTCACACTCCGTTCAGGTGAAACCATCACCATTAAAAATTTTTACGTCGGAAAAGGTGATGCGCAAAACCAGCTCGTTCTGGAAGACAGCAATGGCGCGCTATGGTGGGTTCAGGATACGGATGGTGCTTTCCATTTTCAGCACCTGGACGATCTCACGCCGCTGATGACGGCCGAAGGCAGTCATGACGGAGGCGCAATCTGGCCCTGGGTCCTTGGCGGGGTTGCGGTCGCTGGCGGAATTGGCCTCGCTGCAGGAGGTGGCGGTGGTGGCGGCGGCGGCGGCGGCGGGAGCGATAATAATGCCGGAAACGGTAATGGTAGCGGCGGCAACGGTAATGCCGGAAACGGCAATGGTAACGGCGGCAGCGGTAGTGGCGATGGCGATAACGGCGCGCCGCCAACAACAACCCCCAATATGCCAGACATGCCCGTCATCACCAGCGTAATTGACGACCAGGAGCTTATTACCGGCCTTGTCAATCAACAGGAGTCCACCAACGATAATACGCCTGAACTCCAGGGTACCGGCCCGGCAAATGCCACATTACATATTTTTGATAACGGCGTCGAAATAGGCCAGGTTACTATCGATGCCAACGGCCACTGGTCGTTTACCCCCTCATCCCCTCTTGCAGACGGCACTCACCAGTTTACCGTCAGCGCGTCAAATAATGCGGGTAGTAGTGGGATGTCAGACAGTTGGGTGATTATTGTCGATACGCTTGCCCCTGATGCCCCCGTGGTTACACAGGAAATCGACAATGTCGGTTCCATTACCGGTCTTATCGCCAATGACGGCGAAACCGACGATGCCACGCCAACTCTCACTGGTACTGGCGAAGCAGGGAGTACCATCAGCATCTATGACAATGGCATCCTGATTGGTATGGAGCCAGTAGATGACAATGGTAACTGGACCTTTACGCCTGATACGCCCCTCAGCGACGGCGTTCACAATCTGACGCTGACGCAAACTGACGCCGCAGGTAACGTGAGCGCGGAAACGAGCCTGCCGACATTTACCGTTGATACGACCGCGCCTGCAGGCGCGGTGATTTCCGCAGTAAACCTCGAAGGCACCACGGTAACGGGTAGAGCGGAAGCAGGAAGTCTGGTCACTATCATTGGTAGTAATAGCCAGGTTTTAGGGGCAATAACGGTCGATCAAACCGGCAATTTCGTCATCGCGATTTCCCCCTCACAGACACACGGCGAAGCGTTGCTCGCGAAGATTCAGGATAAGGCGGGCAACATCGGGCCAGATACCCCATTTTATGCCACAAATTCCGGCTATCCGGGCGTACCCGTTATCGTCAGCGTTATGGATGATGCCGCACCGTCAACCGGGTTATTGAGCAACAATCAGGCTACCAACGATCAAACGCCAACGCTCTCTGGCACTGCGGACGCTAACAGCACCGTTAACATTTATAACAATGGTGCGATTATCGAAAGCGTGGTTGCCGACGCCAATGGCAACTGGAGCTGGACATCCGCCACGCCGTTGCCGGAAGGGCCGCACGCTTTCAGCGCCACGGCAACAAACCAGCTAGGGACAGGCGGTATGTCGCCAACATTTAATATTAGTATCGACATACAGCCGCCGTCGCCACCAGACGATCTCAGCGTCTCCGCAGACGGCAGTGTTGTCACCGGGACGGCCGAGCCGGGCAATACTGTCGTTATCACCGACAGTAATAGCACTCCGATCGGCAGCGGCGTCGCCGGAGAAGATGGATCATTTACCATCCCCATTACCCCGCCACAGACCAATGGCGAAACGATTACCGCCATCGCGACCGATCCGGCAGGCAACCCAAGCCAGCCAGAAACCACGCTCGCGCCAGATATCACGGCCCCGCAGCCGCCCGCTAACCTGATAATTAATCCTACGGGCGATCAGGTTACCGGCACCGCAGAACCCAACAGTACAGTACATATTCTGGATCCAGATGGCGCGATCATTGGAACAGCAACTGCTGGCCCGAGCGGAGATTTCACCGCCACGCTGGTTCCGCCGCAGACTAACGGTGAACGCCTTAACGCGAATGCAACGGATGCAGCAGGCAATACCAGCGGTAACACTCCGATTACCGCACCAGATACCACAGCACCTGATGCGCCAACCGGCGTCATCGTCGCCGGGGACGGCGGTTCTGTAAGCGGACATGCCGAAGCGGGAAGCACCGTCACTGTCAAAGACAGCAACGGCAATCAGATTGGTGTTGGTCAGGCTGACAACGGTGGCAACTTCACCGTGTCGATTACACCGTCGCAAATGAACGGCGAAACGGTAAAAGTCACCGCAACTGACAACAATAATAACGAAAGTCTGCCAACCTCGGCGCTGGCACCGGATATCACCGCACCAAACCAGCCGATTATCATTGCCGTGACGGATGATGTCGCGGATGTCATCGGCCCCATCAGTAACAACGGCTTAACTAACGACGATAAACCTAAACTCGAAGGCACTGCCGAGGCCGGAGCTCAGGTTAAAATTTACGATAACGGCGAACTGTTAACGACCGTCACCGCTGATCTCAACGGTAACTGGAACTACACGCCCACAACAGCGTTGACCCAGGGCGCGCACATATTTACGGTGACGGCAACCGATGCCGCCAGCAATACCAGTAGCGCTGCAAGCTGGAAAATAATTGTCGATAGTCTCGCTCCGACCGTCCCCGTGATTACGCTGATTAACGATGATGTCGGCAGCATCACAGGTAGCGTCGCGAACAACGGTTGGGTCACCAACGATAATACGCCAACCATATCAGGCACCGGTGAACCCGGTTCTTTGGTGAGCCTGTACGATGGCAGTTTGCTGATGACAGTCATGCTTGTCGATAGCACGGGAACCTGGAGTTATACCGTTCCAGCAAATCAGGCGCTCAGCGACCGCATCCACCAGTTTACAGTCTCTGCTACAGATGCCGCTGGTAACGTCGTCACCTCCTCCACCGTGGTCAGCGTTACCGTAGATACCCAACCGCCAGGCAATCCTGTCATTTTGACTGCCACCGACGACGTCGGGAATGCGCCGATTGATCTGTCCACCGGTAGCCGCTCAAACGATACTTTGCCGCTGCTGAAAGGGACCGGGACAGCCGGTTCTACCATCACCCTCTATGATGGCGCCACGTCGATTGGTAGCACAACGGTATTACCTGATGGCACCTGGAGTATTCAACTCAGCCAGCCGCTCAGTGAAGGTCCACATAGTTTGTCAGCAATTGCGACAGACGTTGCAGGCAACGCCAGTAACCCAGGTAATTTCACGCTGACCATTGATACCACCCCACCGCCAGCCCCGGTTATCAGCTCAGCAGAAGGTCTGATTGGCACAAGCCTTCAAACGTTGAGCAACGGTGGCAGTACCAAGAGCACGACCCCCGAACTGTCCGGAACCGGCGAGCCTGGCGCGACGATTACCCTTTACGATAACAACGCTTTTCTTGGTACCACCACCGTTCAGCCAAATGGAAGCTGGACATATACGCCGACAGGTCCACTGCCGGACGGTCCGCATAAATTTACGGCGACGGCGACCGATGTGGCTGGCAACACGGGGATCCCGTCAGCAGGCTTTACGCTGACGGTAGATAACCTGCCGCCAGCAAAACCAGAGCCGCCAACCATAACGGATGACGTCAACCCGATAACCGGCATCATCACTAACGGCATCACTAACGATACCACGCCAACCTTTAGCGGCACGGGCAACCCTGGCGATCTTATTTCTATCTACCTTGATGGCAACACTTCACCGCTGGGTACTGCGACCGTTGGTGCAGATGGCTCCTGGAGCTTTACGCCCACCAGCCCCATTAATCCGGATAATTATCAGGTCACCCTCACTGCAACCGATCCTGCTGGTAACGTCAGTCCACGTTCGGATGCTGTTGCCCTGGGGATTGATACGACACCTTCAGCGCCGCCGGTGATTATCGCCGCTAACGATAATGTCGGTGACGTCCAGGGCGATGTTGCGGCTAACGGCGTGACCGATGACACCACGCCAACCATTCGAGGTACTGGCACCGACGGGGATATTATTACTCTGTATAACGGCGGTACGGTGCTCGGCACAGCAACGGTGGCAGGCGGAACCTGGAGTATTACGCCCGGGACGGCACTGACCAACGGGAGCTACACGCTGATCGCCACCGCAACCGATCCGGCCGGTAACATCAGCGACAGCTCAAACAGCATTTCGTTTACGGTTAACAACACGAAGCTGACCCTACCGCTGGTCACGGATATTCAGGATAACGTCGGCGTCTTTACCGGTTCGCTAATCAGCGGCAGCGTGACGGACGATACAATGCCAACCATTAGTGGGACCGGCACACCGGGCAGTACGGTGTTAATTTATGACGGCACAACGACACCGATTGCCACGACTATCGTTGCCGCGAACGGCAGTTGGAGTGTCGAAGTTCCCCTTACGCCCAACGTTACTCACACATTGACCTTCGGTGCCCGGGATGGGGCCGGTAACGTACTGGCGGCAGATAATCCGCTAACGTTGATTGTCGATACGCTGCCTCCTGACATTCCAGTTGTTACCAGCGTAGATCCTGATGGGACGAAAGTAAGCGGCACGGCAGAAATTGGCAGCACGGTAATTATCCGTAGCGGCAACACCGTTCTTGGTCAGGGAGTGGCTGACGGTTCAGGGAACTTTACTGTCAAGATCTCACCGGCACAAACAACGGGTCAGGCGCTCACCGCTATTGCCCAGGATCCTGCAGGCAATCAGAGCGATCCTGCGCCGTTTAACGCCGCCATCTCCAACGTGCCACATCCCCCGACTCTTGAGATTGTCGATGACATCGCGCCCATCATGGGGGTGATAGGCAACGGTAAAACCACTAACGACACCTTACCGCTGCTGCAAGGAACAGCCACCGCTGGAGCGACTGTTAATATTTATATAGATGGTGTGTCACCTGCCATTACAGTGACCGCCGATGCTGTTTCCGGTGCCTGGAGTTATCAGTTACCCACTGCGCTGACTAACGGCACAACCTATAACTTCACCGTGTCACAAACTGTAGGCGGCACCACCAGCGGTTTATCGCCCAACTACGCCATCACCATCGACACCACCGCTCCGCAGGTGACAACTATCACCAGCATCATTGACGATGTTGCCCCTGGCACCGGATCGTTGGATAAAGGGCAAATCACCAACGACTCACGCCCGACATTCAACGGAACCGGCGAAGCAGGCGCAACCATCACGCTTTACGATAAAGGCGTTGCTTATGCCACAACCACGGTAAACAGCAACGGTTTCTGGAGCTTTACCCCGACCGATCCTCTGGGAGAAGGCGACCATCTCTTCACCGCTCGCGCAACAGATGCCGCAGGCAACCAGGGAGATCCGTCCAGTGATTTCCGAATCATTGTCGATACCCTGGCGCCGGATGCCCCCTCCATTGTGACGGTCACAGACAACGTTGGTACAACTCAGACTCTGACCTCCGGACAGTTGACCAACGATAATACCCCAACGCTCGCGGGCACCACTGAAGCGGATTCGGTTGTGACCATCCGCGATAATGGCGTAGTGATTGGCACAACCACCAGCGATGAAAACGGCAACTGGAGCTTTACGCCTGCGCCTGCTCTCGGTGAAGGCAGCCACTCACTGACCGCCTCCGTCACGGATGGCGCGGGCAACATCAGCCCGGCCACGCCACCGTTTGTGGTCGTCGTCGACACGCTTCCCCCTGCTGCGCCAGTCATCACCTCGGTGATTGACGATCAACCCGGTAATACGGCGCTAACTAACGGACAGTTGACCAACGATGCGCTGCCAACGCTGAACGGTAAAGGTGAGATCGGCACCATCATCACGATCCGTGATAATGGTAGCGACTTAGGGACAACTCAGGTGGATGCGTCGGGCAACTGGAGCTTTACGCCAGAAACGCCCCTGGGCCAGGGTCAGCATATATTCACCGCCGTTGCCACCGATGGGGCAGGAAATACGGGCGGAGTATCATCATCGTTTACGATTGAACTGGACTCTATTGCCCCGTCAATACCGGTCATCAGCACGGTGCAGGACAACACCGCCCCGACAACGGGCCCAATAACCAACGGCCAGACCACGAACGAATCCCGTCCGGCCCTGAGTGGCACCGGTGAAATTGGCGCGACGATTACTGTCCTGAGCGACGGTCAGCCCATCGGCACTACGACCGTTGGCGCAAACGGTACCTGGAGCTTAACCCCAACGGATGCACTCAGTAACGGGCCACATACGCTGACCGTCACCGCTACAGACAGCGCGGGTAATACCAGCCTTCCATCCAATGGCTTCGCACTTATCGTCGACACGGTGTTGCCGGGGACGCCGGTCATTACTCAGGTTGCGGATGATGTCGGTCCGGCAACCGGTAATCTGAATAACGGCCAGGCCACAAACGATACACAACCCACACTCAACGGCACAGCTGAAGCCAATTCGACGGTCAAAATTTACGATAACGGAACGTTTATCGGTTCAACCACAGCGGATGGGACGGGCGCCTGGAGCTTCACGCCGCCAGCTCTGGGCAATGGCAACCACGCGCTGACAGCAACCGCGACGGACGCTGCCGGAAACGTCAGCCCAGCGTCCGCTGGATTTAACATCGTTGTTGATACCGTCGCTCCCCTGGCGCCAACCATTATTCAGGCTTTTGATGACGTGCTGCCGGGTACCGGAACGCTGTCGAACGGAGCCTTTACTAACGACACCCGTCCGTTACTCAACGGCTCGGCGGAAGCGGGCGCCCGAGTGGCCATCTACGATAATGGCACGCTGCTGGCGACGGTGACTGCGGCGATAGACGGCACCTGGGAATATCTGCCCGCCACGCTGGGCAACGATCAGCATGTGTTTACCGCCATTGCCACCGACGCCGCCGGCAACGTCAGCCCGGCGTCGAGTGGATTTACTATTAATGTCGACACGCTTGCGCCAACTACCCCGATACTGGTCTCGGTGGTCGATGACGTCGCAGGCGGCGTGTTCAATGCGGCGCTCAGCAACGGGCAACTCACTAACGATGCGCGCCCAACGCTGAACGGCACCGCTGAAGCAGGCAGCACCGTCAGTATCTATGACGGGAGCACCCTGCTGGGAACGGCACTGGTGCAGAGCAATAACAGTTGGTCGTTTACCCCAACCACGCCGCTGGCGAGTGGATCGCACACCTTCACCATCACCGCCACCGACGCGGCGGGCAACACCAGCGGCGCGACGGCCGGTTTTAGCGTCGTGGTGGATACTACCGCCCCGACGCTGCCTGCAATCAGCAGCATTATTGATGATGTCGGACCAAACACCGGCGCGATTGGCAATAATCAGCCAACCAATGACGCACGCCCAACGTTAACCGGCACCACCGAAGCCAATGCGCGGATCGATATTTATGATAACGGCATCTTCGTCGTCAGCGTGACGGCGGACGGCAGCGGCAACTGGAGTTACACCCCGCCCACCGAGCTGGCACAAGGTCCCCACTCCTTTACCATCACCGCAACGGACAGTGCAGGTAACACCAGCGGCACATCGGCTCCCGCAGCGATAGTGGTCGATACCGTCGCGCCAGGCATTCCTGGCGGACTTTCAGTAAACGCCAACGGCACGACGCTCACAGGCGTTGCCGAGCCCAACAGCACGGTCATCATTACCTCTAACGGCGGAACGGTGCTCGGTACGGCAACCGCGAACGCCTCCGGTAACTTCACCTTCACGCTGAACCCACCGCAAATCAGTGGGCAAACGCTGTTGGTTAGCGCACAGGATGCCGCGGGCAACATCGGTACAGCAGGCAATGTTCTGGCACCCTTTACCGGTGTACCGCCTGCGCCCGTTATTGCCAGCGTGTTCGATGACGTCGGCTCGGTCACTGGTCTGGTCACGGCGGGCAAAACCACCAATGACACCCTGCCAACGCTCAGCGGAACGGCGCAGGCTAGCGCCGTGGTCCGACTGTATAACAACGGGGTGTTCATGGGTGCCACGACCGCAGATGGCAATGGGCTCTGGAGCTTTACCCCAACCGGCGCGCTCAGCGAAGGTAACCACGCGTTTACCGCCACGGCAACAAATGCCAACGGCACCAGCGGATTGTCCGGTTCGTTCAGCGTGATTGTGGATACCACCCCGCCATCGGCGCCTACAATACTGATCAGCGCCGATGGCGGAACCGTGAGCGGCGTCGCCGAAGCGGGAAGCACAGTCACTATCTCTCTACCCGGCGGCACCAGCGTGACGGCCATCGCCAACAGCAGCGGTGTCTATAGCGTCAACTTGCCGGTTCGCCAGATTGAAGGTCAATCGCTGTCCGCCACGGCGACCGATGCAGCGGGTAATACATCATCGCCTACAAGCGTTATCGCCCCGGTATTGCCGTTGCTGGCCGAAGACAACATTACCCGTCTGCCGCTACAGACCGATGTGATCGTCAGCACCGAGCATAAAAGCGATTATGGTTTCCTGTTGGTCAACGCGCTGGGTAATGTGGCGAACGTGCTGGGGGACGATACGGCAACCGTCAATTTTAATATCGTCTCTGGCGGCAGCGGATCCATTACGATCAATGCAGCCGCGACCGGCGTGGTCCTGTCACTGCTAAACACGCTGGAGATCGTGATCCAGCGATTTGACAGCTCGCTGAATGCCTGGGTGACGGTAGTGGATACCGGCCTACCCAACTTTGCCAGCCTTCTCACCTTAGGCGCTTCTGGCGTAACGCTTAATTACAGCGGACTGACGGGGGGTGATTACCGTGTCGTAAGCTATAACACCAACCTGCTGGCAACGGGCTCTTACACCAGCCTTGATGTCGCGGTGGTGAAAAGCAGCGCCGGGACCATCATCGGCGGTACGACGGAATCTGGCAACATCATCACGGATATCGATCCCACCAACGGGCAGGATAACGCGCCGTCTGGCACGCTGGTCACCTCCGTAACCGACGGTAACGGCAACATCGTGAGCGTCCCGGCGGGCGGTATTGATGTGCAGGGGAAATACGGCATCCTGCATATTAATCAGAACGGTAGCTATACCTACACCCTGACCAATACGTCAATTTCAGTGTATGGACGCTCCGAAAGTTTCACCTATACGCTGACGCATGGCGCAGATAGCTCATCGGCAAAACTGGTGGTAACGCTGGGCCAGCCCCCAGCGACCAGTACAGTCACAGCAGCAGATGATATTGCCGCGCTGACTTACGGGACACAGGTCATTGCGATCGATAATGGAACGTCAAAACAAACCGGCTTCACGCTCGTTAACGTTGGACTGGGTAATGTGCTGGACGTCAGTCTGGTTAACGGCCTGACCAACCCTATCAAATTCAACGTGGATGATGGCGCAACCCGCACGCTGACCGTGCAGGCGAATGTTCTCGGCGTGACGGTGGGCGGCTTTGATCTCTACATTTATCGCTTCAATGAGTCTATTCAGCAATATGAACAGTTCCGTGTGAAGCCCAATTGGGTCACCGCGGTGTTAGCCGGCGGCTCTACGGAATACACCATCACGCTGCCTGGCGGAGACTATCTGTTCCTGCTTAACGCTTCCGGCGGTCTGGCTCTGGCAACCACTTATACACTGGACATTAAGGCGGATCATACCTACGCCGTAGACAGCCTGAGCGCGTCGACCAACGGAAATCTGTTGGTCAATGACTCGGCTCCGGCCAATACCGTTATTACCGAGGTGAACGGCGTCGCCGTTAACGGGACGGGCATCACAACCATAAACGGGCAGTACGGCACGCTGACTATTGATGCGAAGGGGAACTACACCTACACGTTAAAAAGCGGGCTGGGCGCGGACGGCATCAACACCCCTGACAGCTTTGTGTATAAGGTCCGGGCGCCAAACGGCGACACCGGCAGCGCGTCGCTGAACATTACGGCAACCCCGCAGGCACTGGATGCCGTCAACGACATCAGCCCCCTGATGCCGGTCACCACGCAGGCGGATACATCCCGGTCGTTCACCGATAATAGCGTCGGTAACGCCAGTTGGAACGCCCAACTCTTGTCAGCAACGTCACAAAATGGCACAGGAACTATTGAGGTTGCAGCGGGAACGGCGGTGCAAAACGCCATCCTGCATTTTAACGTCGCTTCAGGTCTGACGCTGGGCGGACTAACCGTCACCTGGACACTGTACGACAGTAATAACGTCAAGGTGACTAACGGCTCGTTCAACGGCGGATTGCTGGTTGGCGGCAATATTGATATTGCCCTGAGCGGGATCGTACTGCATAGCGGTAACTACCGCCTCGACTACACCGGCAGCGTCGGAGCCCTGGGCTTGGGGAATATCACCATCACCCCAAGCGTAAAAGGCACGATAATCGATCTGCAAAACTTCGAGACCTCCGCCGCAAACAGCGTCACGGGTAATATCTATGACGGAGACCATATTGCCAGCGTGCATACCCTGCTGACGGTGAACGGCACTGGCGGTAGCACTGCCACATTGGATCCGCTTGGCAACACGACCAGCGCCATCATTAACGGTCTGTACGGCAAACTGACCATCGGCATAGACGGCCATTACACCTATGCCCTCAACAGCGATGTGTCACTGGCCTCCATCACGACCAAAGAGACGTTCAACTACACCCTCAACGACCAGCAAGGCCATACCGATACCGCCACGCTGACCATCGACATGAATCCGCAGGTCGTGAGCACCGTGGATGCCGATCGTCTGACCGGCAGCGCATACGGCGATACGCTGATTTATCACCTGCTTAATGCCAACAACGCAACCGGAGGGAACAACAGCGACAGTTGGACCAACTTCTCGATGGCCCAGGGCGACAAGATCGATATCCACGAACTGCTGAGCGGATGGAACCATCAGGCTTCTACGCTTGGGAACTACGTACAGGTCACCACCAACGGATCCAACACCGTGATCGCCATCGACCGCGACGGCACGGGTGGAACTTATCAATCCACCAACCTCATCACCCTGGAGAACGTCAACACCACGCTGAATGAACTGCTACAGAACAACCATCTCATCACGGGTGGTTAATCCATAAAGCTCCGGCGCCATGACGCCCGGAGCAACTGCCGTAACGGTTGTATTTTGAAAGGGATGAGATATGGGAAAAGTCATGCCCGTGGCATTACTGCTGGCATTAACACTGTGTTCCATGCGGGTGAATGCCGAAGATGAGCCGCAAGTTATTACGCCGGAAGGGTTGGCAAACAGCCAGATGCTTCCAAGCCTTGACGGCTCCGTCGCCGATCTGCCGCTAAGCCCTGCCGCCCCTGGAACTCTGACGCTGAACGATGCCGTGAGTCGTGCCGTGAGTTGGCACCCTTCCATTCGTGAATCTATCGGCAAACTGCTCTCACAGAATGAGCAGATAGACGTAGCGAAATCGAAATATTACCCGCAGGTAACTGCCGGAATGAACAACGGCTACAGCAATACTTACACCGACCACGGTTTTAGCCCGGCCCTGGTTATCTCGGTGTCACAAATGCTGTATGACTTCGGCAAAGTGGCCAGCCAGGTCCGCGCTGAAACCGCAGGATCCGCGCAACAACAGGCTAATGTGTTACTCAGTATTGATACCATCGCCCACGCGACCGCCAACGCGATAGTCCAGGTGCAGACGTGGCAGCAAATGGTGGACGCCGCCGAGGAGCAACTCTCCGCTCTGAACGGCATTGGCCGATTGACCCGGCAACGCAATGATGAAGGCGCAACCTCACTATCAGACGTGGTGCAAACCGATGCGCGTATAGAGTCCGCGCGTTCGCAACTGGCGCAGTACCAGGCCAATCTCGACAGCAGCAAGGCAACGCTGATGAGTTTTCTCGGCTGGAACTCGCTCAACGGCATCAGCAATGAATTTCCCGGCAAACTGGACAGCAGTTGTGATGTCGTTAAACCCGACGATAAGCTGGTTCCTGCCGTGCTGGCGGCGTGGGCGCAGGCGAATGTGGCGCAGGCCAATCTCGACTACGCCAACGCGCAAATGACGCCGACTATCTCTCTGGAGCCGTCGGTTCAGCACTATCTCAACGACAAATACCCCAGCCATGAGGTGCTCGACAAAACCCAGTACTCCGCATGGGTAAAAGTTGAAATGCCGCTGTATCAGGGAGGCGGACTTACCGCCAGACGCAACGCCGCCAGTCATGCGGTTGAGTCAGCCCAGTATTCCATTCAACGAACCCGGCTTGAGGTACGGCAGAAATTACTGGAATCCCGCAGCCAGGCGATGAGTCTCGCCACCGCTCTGCAAATTCTGCGACGCCAGCAGCGACTGAGTGCACAAACGCGCGAGCTGTATCAACAGCAGTATCTGGATCTTGGCTCTCGCCCGTTGCTCGATGTGCTTAACGCCGAGCAGGAGGTGTATCAGGCGCGTTTTGCTGAACTCCAGACCCAAAACCAGCTACGCCAGTTACAGCTGAACTGCCTCTACAACACCGGCTCGCTACGCCAGGCATTCGCCTTAAATAACCGCAGCATTCAATCGGTGGAGATACAGCTATGAGCGACGTCGATTCACATGCGGAAGAGGCCATTGGCGAACAGGCCCTGAGCCAGTGGGCGCAGGCGATGACGTATATTGCCAGCCACTATCGCGTTGCCTGCTCCCCCGGCGCAATCCAGGCCAACGCTCCATGGTTTGCAGGAAAAAACCGCACCCTCGCGCTGACGCAACTGGCGCGCCAGGCAGGCCTGTCATTTCACGCACTGGATACCACAAAGCAGGCGTTCAGCCAGTGGCGTTTACCGGTAGTGGCTGAACTGCGCGACGGCCAAATCATGGTGCTAGAACATTTCAACGGTGACGATGCGCTGGATGTTTTTATCATCGCCGAAGAGGGGCAGCGTAACCGGCTGACGGTTGCAGAGCTTGTGCCGGAGCTCGTAAGCATTACCGCGCTGCGTCCGCTTTCGGCGCTAAAAGACAGTCGGGTAGACCGCTATATTTCTCGCTTTAAGCCCGACTGGATGCGCGAACTGGTTTTACAGGATATCCGCCCTTACCTGCCGGTGATGGTTGCCGCTTTCCTGATTAACGTTCTGTCGCTCGCCGGGATTATCTTTTCGATGCAGGTCTACGATCGGGTGATTCCGGCCCAGTCGTATCCGACGCTGTATGTTCTCTCAACCGGCGTTCTGGTGGCGGTACTGTTTGGCTTTCTGCTGCGCGAAGCACGTACCCACATTATGGATCTGCTGGGTAAACGCGCCGATATGCGCATTTCCGATCGGGTGTTCAGTCATGCCCTGCGGCTGCGTAATAGCGCCGTACCTCGCTCTACGGGGAGCTTTATTTCTCAACTCCGCGAGCTGGAGCAGGTTCGCGAGATGATCACCTCCTCGACTATGTCGACTATTGTCGATCTGCCTTTTTTCTTTCTGTTTATCGTGGTATTGGCCTGCATTGCCCCGCCGCTGGCATGGATAGCGCCCGTCGCCGCCCTGCTGATGATCCTACCTGGTTTACTGTTACAGAAGAAGCTGGCGGTGCTCGCCAACCAGGCCGCACATGAATCCACCCTGCGCAACGCGGTACTGGTTGAAAGCGTTCAGGGGCTGGAGGACATCAAGCTGATGCAGGCGGAAAACCGCTTTTTACAGCAGTGGAACAGCTACATCCGCATTACCGGAGAGTCCGGACTGCGCACGCGCAAGCTGACTCAGGGGCTGATTGGTTGGGGCATGTCGGTACAAAGCCTGGTCTACGCCGCCATTATTATGTTCGGCGCGCCGATGGTCATTGAAGGCACGATGACCACCGGGGCCGTGGTGGCCGCCTCCATGCTCGGTTCCAGAATGATTGCCCCAATGGCTAACCTGTGCGGCGTGCTGGCCCGCTGGCAGCAGGTCAAAGCAGCGAAGATGGGGTTGGACAGCATCATGCAGCTCCCCACCGAAACGCAATACGATGAAGATCGGGTACATCAGGAGATTCTTCACGGTCATTATCTCTTTGAAAACGCGCACTTTCGCTACCACAGTGACGATCAGCGCGTGCCGCTGCGTATCTCACGTCTGGAGATCATGCCCGGGGAACGAATAGCGCTCCTCGGTCGTAACGGCGCGGGGAAATCAACGCTGCTGCAGGCCATGGCGGGCAGCGTGGAGATTATTCAGGGTGAGGTCCGACTCGATAACCTAAGCCTGGCGCAAATCGATATGGCCGATTTACGCCGCAACATCGGTTTTCTCAGCCAGAATGCGCGGCTGTTTTTCGGCACCCTGCGTGAGAACCTGACTCTCGGCGCGCCGCATGCCAGCGACGCGCAGATATTCGACGCGCTGGAGGTCAGCGGCGCAGCGGCTTTCGTTAAACAACTCGCCAAAGGGCTGGCGCATCCGATTATGGAGGGCGGCAACGGTCTGTCCGGTGGACAGCGGCAGTCGATTTTGCTGGCAAGAATGCTGCTGCGCTCACCCAATATCGTGCTATTGGACGAACCCAGCGCTTCACTGGATGAACATACCGAGCGGGAGTTTATTCAGCGGCTAAACCTCTGGCTGGGCAACCGCACACTGATTGTCGCCACCCATCGCGTGCCGGTTCTGGAGCTAGTCGAGCGCGTGGTGGTATTGAAAGAAGGCCAACTGGTGATGGATGCCCCGAAAGCGCAGGCGTTGAGTGCGAGTCGGGCACCTGTACCTACTCACGGTCGGGAGTGGAAAAATGAAAACCAATCCGCATGACGCCGCCATGGACGATCTGGATATCCGCCGCGAACACCATTTTTCCGGGGCCAGCCGCATTATTCTGCTCAGCACGCTGTTATTTGCCGTGCTGGGTATCTGGGCGTATTTCGGTAAACTTGATGAAGTCTCGACCGGCAGCGGGAAAGTGATCCCCAGCTCACGTGAGCAGGTATTGCAGTCGCTGGATGGCGGGATCCTCGCCGAGCTGACGGTACGCGAGGGCGATAAGGTGCAGGCCAATCAAATCGTAGCGCGCCTCGATCCTACCCGCTCTGAGTCCAACGTTGGGGAAAGCGCCGCCCGCTATCGCGCCTCGTTGGCTTCCAGCGCGCGGCTTAATGCTGAAGTTAACGATCTGCCGCTGACCTTTCCCGATTCACTACGCGCCTGGCCGGATCTCATCGCCTCCGAAACACGTCTGTACAAAAGCCGCCGCGCGCAGCTTGCTGATTCCATGGCGGAACTGCAGGACGCGCTGGTCTCAGTCAATAAAGAGCTGGCCATTACCCAACGTCTGGAGAAAAGCGGCGCCGCCAGCCATGTGGAAGTGCTGCGCCTGCAACGACAAAAAAGCGATCTGGGATTAAAAATCACTGACCTGCGTTCCCAATACTTTGTGCAGGCGCGTGAAGCGCTGTCTAAAGCCAACGCCGAAGTGGATATGCTGGCGGCCATTTTGAAAGGACGTGAGGATTCCGTCACCCGGTTGACCGTGCGCACGCCCATGCGCGGCATCGTGAAAAATATCCAGGTCACCACCATTGGCGGGGTTATCCCACCCAATGGCGAAATGATGGAAATCGTGCCAATAGACGATCATCTACTCATTGAAACCCGTCTGTCGCCGCGTGATATCGCATTTATTCACCCAGGCCAACGAGCGCTGGTCAAGATAACCGCTTATGACTACGCCATTTATGGCGGTCTGGAAGGCGTAGTTGAAACCATCTCTCCGGACACTATTCAGGATAAAGTGAAACCGGAAATCTTCTACTACCGCGTGTTTATCCGTACCCATCAGGACTACCTGGAGAACAAACTGGGACGCCAGTTCTCCATCGTACCGGGCATGATTGCCACAGTGGATATAAAAACAGGTGAAAAAACCATCGCCGACTATTTAATCAAACCGTTTAATCGGGCTAAAGAAGCGCTACGCGAGCGGTAAATCCTTGAGGATTAGGGGTTGCGGGGGCTGGTCACGCGTGTCACAAGTCTGTTATACTTGCTCTAACACATTGGGGCTGATTCTGGATTCGACGGGATTCGCGAAACCCAAGGTGCATGCCGAGGGGCGGTTGGCCTCGTAAAAAGCCGCAAAAAAATAGTCGCAAACGACGAAAACTACGCTTTAGCAGCTTAATAACCTGCTCTGAGCCCTCTCTCCCTAGCTTCCGCTCTTAAGACGGGGATCAAAGAGAGGTCAAACCCAAAAGAGATCGCGTGGATGCCCTGCCTGGGGTTGAAGCGTTAAAACTAATCAGGCTAGTCTGGTAGTGGCGTGTCCGTCCGCAGGTGCCAGGCGAATGTAAAGACGAACTAAGCATGTAGTACCGAGGATGTAGGAATTTCGGACGCGGGTTCAACTCCCGCCAGCTCCACCAAATATTCATTCATGATGCATCATGAACCTTAAAAAATCCTGTAACTTCAACGAGTTGCAGGATTTTTTGTTGCATGTGTGGTCATGATCTCTGTATGAATCTTGAGCATTATGTATCTTGTTTTGCACCGCGTTGCCTGAACGCTAAAAAAACAAGGTGCAAAAACATGCCTAAGGTATTGAAATCACTAACCAATACCGAGATCGCTGCCGCCAAGCCGCAGAAGACCGAGTATATGCTGCGCGATGGCGACGGACTGGCGTTGTTGATTAAGCCATCCGGCAGAAAGATCTGGTACTTCGAATACACTCCCCCGGCGCTGAAAAAACGGACCAAAATCAGCATTGGCCCCTACCCGGTAGTCACCCTCGCCATGGCGCGAGATTTCAAGTTGCAATACCGGCGCTTACTTGTGCAGGGCATCGACCCGCAGGCCCATCTGGAGCAGGTTGCAGAGGAGCAACGACTCCAGAATGAATGCACGCTGGAAAAAGTGGCGGAACAGTGGCTCAAAGAGAAAAAACGGACCAGCGATCTTAGCGAAGATCACGCCAAAGATGTCTGGCGATCGCTTGAGATGCATGTCTTCCCTTCTCTGGGTAACACGCCCGTCACCGAGATCCGACCGAAGATGCTCAAGGAACATCTCACACCGCTGGAAGAACAGGGCATCCTCGAAACGCTGCGCCGGGTTATCTCACGGCTCAATGAAATCTTCCGCTTCGCCATCTCCGAAGAGCTCATCGAGTTTAACCCAGCAGACAACCTGGTCGCCCGCTTCAAGAAACCGAAAAAGCAGAACATGCCCGCCCTTCACCCCAGCGAACTGGGCAGGCTAATGCTGGCGCTACAAAACGCCTCTATCCGCAAGGAAACACGCTGCCTTATCGAATGGGAGCTACTGACCTGGGTTCGCCCCGGCGAGGCCGTCAGCGCCCGCTGGTGCGACATCGATATGAAAAAAGCGGAATGGCGCATCCCTGACACCTTTATGAAGATGAACCGCTCGCACACGGTGCCGCTCAGCAAACAGGCGCTGCGCGTTCTTCAGATCATGGAGCCCGTCAGCCGCCATCGCCCGTGGGTGTTTCCCAGTATCCGTAAACCGCTGGAGCATATGCACCAGCAGACCGCTAACGCCGCGCTTATCCGTATGGGGTTCGGTGGCGAACTGGTCGCCCACGGCATGCGCAGCATCGCCAGAACAGCGGGTGCAGGTCATTTTCCCCGTGAAGTACTGGAATCGGCATTGGCGCACCAGAAAGAAGATGAGATCGAAGCGGCCTACAACCGCAGCGACTATCTGGAACAAAGGCGACCGCTAATGCAGTGGTGGGGAAACTACGTTGATGCTGCCAGACGGCAGGCGCTGCTCGGTGAAGAAGAACCGCTGCGGATCGTGGAAGGAGAATAATGTGACCAGCCCCATTCGTCAGAATCTGTTTGAACGGGAATGTGATATGCCGCTGCTGGAAGCGCGGCATCTCGCCCTTCTGCTTCTCGGCCTCGATGCTTCCCAACCAGCAAACGCCCTGCCGGAAGAACATCAGGAAAATTACCGTATCCTGCACGACGCCATCAGCCGCACCATCAAAGCTACAGGCATGGTCAGCGCCCCGGCTAATAAACGCATGTTCTATGCCGATGAGATGTTCGCGCTGGCCTGGCGGCTTATTGATGACGAACTGACGCCGCCAGAAATTAAGGCCCGCAGCCTGAAGGCGGTGATGAAACTGTCACGCAACAGCCGTGGCCGCAAGTGGCTGAAGACGCTCGGTGACGACGCGCTACCGGATCTAACTGCTTCAGTACAACCTTCCCTGCGTGGAATGCATAAGCGCGACAAAGCACGGGAGAATACTGCCAGGCTCTGCTGGTTACTGGTTCAGCTTCTGGTTGATGAGACTGACGGACGGTATGGCACGTCTGATAAACCGGCTTCGGATCGGATACTTCGTAAGCTGAAGACGCTGGCTCAGGAGCGGGAAGTGCCGTCGGATGGGCTTGGACGAGGGACGTTTTATGAAGTGTTGAAGATGGGGCGAGAGAAGTAAACGTAGACACACATTCTCATTTTTTTTCCAATTAGTACGACTTTCAATCCTTGACTTAAGTAAGAAGGCCAATTCAATAGATGTAAAACTTCTCCAACGCTATAAATCATGGCTATAGGTCATGGGTAGGCTAAGGGACACTCGCTGTTGCTTAAGATGATGAGAATCATTTTTTATAAACAGAATGTTAATTTTCCAGCTACTTATTATGCTGATACACAAGAACGCTTTCCACGAGACGTTATGGACATTGCGCTGTATCAGGAAAGATAAAATAAGAAGAAATTATGATATGAACATCATTTATATCATAATTTCTACAGTCAATGGCTCTATGTGTGCATGAATATATAACAATCTAATATTTATGATTTTTATCACGAGAAAGTGTGCAATTAGTCTGTACTGTGGGTCGATTTTATGTAGGTTTCATTTTATAGTAGAAGTATCAGTAAGCTATGCCCAGTCCTACAAAATCTGTCACTCGTTCACTTCTGCCACAACAGATGTGCGGTAGCCTCCCCCATGCAAACTGGTATGAGCTCATACCAGTTTGCATGGGGGAGGAATGCTTTAGCGAAGAAAATATTACAGGTGAAATAATTGTCTATAACAGATTCCTTTCAATTTTTGTTGAAGGAAATTGATAACAGCATTGACGTTATAAAACTTAAAGCAAAATCTAATAAAAAAAAATTAAAACTATTTTTTTTCATTACACTGCTTTTTAGTACAGCAACGACATTAATTTTAGCTTTTGACATTTCCGGATATGAGAAGATACAAAAAAATGTTGCACTTATTGTTAGTGCTATACTTACATTAGTTAGCGGATGGACAGCGAGGTTTGATTATCAAAAATTATGGTTTAGGCAAAAAGCAACTTTGTTAGCTATGTATCAACTTAAAAACAAAGTTAATTATTTAAAAATAAAACCTGATGCAACTCAATCAGACATTGACAATCTTTTTGAAGAATATAAGTCTATTTGGGAAAAAGACAGTCAAGAATGGAGCAATATAAATAGGGAATATATTGAAACTAAAACTATAAAATCAGAAGATAAAAATAGCGGAATCACACAGTAATGAACATAAGTATATTGAATATTGACAAAATAATTATTCATCAAATTCATCAACGTGATGAAGAAGGAAATAAAGTAGAACCAACTCGAGGTCTCTCCTTTATCACTTTTGATGAGGATGCTTTACAGGGTTTCAAATCACGAGTAATCGATGCTCTTGGTGATGGCTCTAAAGCTGTTAAGATGAAAATCTTGGAGCATGGCGAAAGTTACGTACCTTTCATCGCCACCAATGTTATTGATAAAGAAGGTGATGAATATATTGATGAAACTTATTTAATTGCAAATAAACTTGCAGATGCTCAAACGAGAAGGGCAATACCTGGCGGTATAGTTGTGATTTTCACTGGCAACTATGGTGTAAATAAAAGAAAATTCGTTGGTATAATTAAAGCTGATATATACAGCGCCTATGAAAAAATAATTGATGACGCAACCGGCCAGATTTCATTGAAATTTGTGGAAGAAATACTCCTAACACCATCAACTAAGCTTTATAAAACAGCTGGTTTTTTTCAATCCAGTGATGTCAATGACAAAGATGATTTGAATAAATCGTGGGATGTAATGATCTCAGACTATCAAATTAGCAAAGCTGATGGTAAGGCTGCTGCACAGTATTTTTATCAGCATTTTTTAGGTTGTGGATATCCGGAAACAAATGCACGCGCCACAAAAGTATTCTATGAGAAAACAAGCGATTTTTTAAATGAACTGGATATCAGTGCTGAAAAGAAAAATGCCTTAAAAAATGCTCTAGTTACTTATTTGAAGTACGAAAAATCAGATGTTATTTCTGCTAAAGATTATGCTGAAAGATTCTTTGATGATGCCGTAAAAGATGTTTATCTTGAGTATGCGAATGAATACGGAATTCCGCAAACATCATTCACAAGAGACAATGAACATATTGAGAGTAAATTAAAAACAAGAAAGCTTAATTTCAGTAAAAATATAAAAATCACAGCTCCCGCTGATATTTTTAAAAATCATATTGTGATTGAATCTACTAAGGGTGATATCAGTGATGATGGTACTCAAGCAGAGTGGACTAAAATTCTTATCAAAGACAAAATAATACTCCAAGAGTAATAAAATGGATGAATTAGAGTTTTTGCAACGTTGGGAACAAGACGAACCTATGTATAGAGCATGGGGGGATTTTGTCGTCTCAAATATCTGCAAAGAACTCACAGAAAGCAAAAATCGTGATCTTGGTAGTTTTTTAAAACAACCTATAGCTCCCAGGGTAAAACAAAAAGAATCTTTGGTTGATAAAGCCTTTCATCGAAAGGATAAATCATATGGAGATCCCTATAAAGAGATTGAAGATAAAGTTGGAGTCAGATTTGTCGTATTACTCACTTCAGAAATAGATGAAGTATGTGACATAATTAAAAATTGTGAACTATGGGATTACAAAACATCCCGGCATTATGACGAAGAGCGTTTAAATACCCCATTAATTTTCACTTATCAATCAGTCCATTTTATTGTAACGGTGAAAGAATCATTTGAATATAATGGAGTATGTATTCAGCAAGGCATTCCATGTGAGATACAGGTAAGAACATTATTACAACATGCCTATGCCGAGTTAACTCATGATGCTATTTATAAAGCTAAAACTATCGTTGAACCAGATATACATAGAACGATAGCAAAAAGTATGGCATTAATTGAAACAACTGATGATTTTTTTTGTTCAGTCGCGAAGACACTTAATGAATCATCAGATGTTTTTTCAGCAATACAAAGGACTCTTGACCATGCCTATATAACTTTAACAAAAGAAAAACCAAATAACCAAAAATCAATGCTGTTAATATTAGACACATTTAAACAAATAATCGATTCTGATACAGTAAGAAGATTACATCAATTTATAGATGATACCCCAGAACTCGAGACATTAATTATAAACGGAAAGAGAAAAAGCGTTTTCTTTGAACAAAGCATTATCATTTTTGTGTATTGGTTGATAAAAAGACGCAAATCCACTTTAGAAAAAGAATGGCCATTAGATTGGAAATTAATTCAGGAAATGGCCGCAGATCTAGGTGTTTCCCTAGATAGACAAATGTAAGCAATCACCAACAAAAAAAACATAAAATATATTAGCATCAGAAAAATAACAATTTAATCTTAATGATACTTTAAGTATATTTTTATATTTACCCCCCAGCAATGTTTATTTATTCCGTCTCCGACACTTAAATCTATTTCTTATAATCTTATTTTTGTAAGCCATAAGCGTGAAATTCTTGCCACTTTCTTGACTGACAGCGAGGTAGGGATGGCAATTGTAACTTGTGCATTGTCGGACATTGCCATCCGTTAACTTAAGCTATCTATCCAAAATTAATTCAACTAAATATAAAACCATTTATTTTCAATTGGTTAATTGAAAATAATTAATCCTGAAAGTAAAAAAGGTCTTTCCGGACTCATTATTTTCTATCCGGACGCCACTTTTTTATCCAGACCTATACCTCCCCTCCCCGTTCCGCGCTATAACCGCCTCGACATTCTGTTCCCGTGAGGTGCAATCATGAAAACCCGTGCTGACAGCAACGATGCTTTTCCCGAAAGCGGCAATGTACGTATGCGGCAGGTGGTCCAGTTTCTGGCGATGAGCGAATCGTCGGTTTACCGCCTGATTAAAAACACCGACTTTCCCCGCCCCGTCCACCTCTCTTCCCGACTGGTGGTTTTCGATGCCGCTGAAATCCGCCAGTGGCAACAGCGCCGCACCGCCATCCGTTAATCCACGCTCAGGGATGAGCCGACCGATACCCCATCATGAAACGCGCCCCCTTTCTCTGTAAGCAGTCTCCCGAGCGCACGCTCGAAGTGGTAATCCTTGCCGGAAGCCAGGCATGGGAAACCTCACGCGCCTGGCGAAAAGATCCCGACCGGGAAGATGATGTTCCCCCGGTGGTGCTCGGCCCGGATGAACTGGCCGATCTGGATAATCTGACCATTATCAGACCCGACACACTTTACGTCCGGGTACTCCGCACCGGCGATATCCACGAAGAGGAGTTGCTGAAAATCGCCGTAAAACTGGCACATGCGGATGTGCAGATGGCCCGGCTGATGAGCCCCGACGGTGAGCTGCTGGAGAACTGGAGCGGTCAGCTTGAACGCCTGCGACAGGAAAGGCCTTCCGACATCCTGCCGGATCACTTCCGCCTCGATGAAGAGGCGCTGTGGTTTGATAAGCTGACCGAACGACGCGACGGCGAAAGCGACGTCCAGCCCCAGCGCATTTGCTCCCCTCTGCGCGTCACCGCCATCACCTGCGACAGTCATGACGGCAGCTATGGCCGCCTGCTGGAATGGCATACCACCACCGGGCAGTTGCGGCGCTGGGCCATGCCGATGGCAATGCTCAGCGGTAATGGCGAGGAGCTGCGGCGCATACTGCTGGAGAATGGCCTGACCTATATCTCCACCCGCCCCGCCCTGCGCAGCCTGCTGTGCGAATATATCTCGCGGTCACTCCCCGGACGCCGGGTCACCTGCGTGGAGAAAACCGGCTGGCACAACGGCGTGTACGTGCTGCCGGATGAGGTTATCGGTCCCGGTGGCGACAATGTCATCCTTCAGGGCAGCCACTATCTTACCGGCGGCTTTGCGCAGTCCGGCACACTGGCGGAATGGCAGGAGCAGGTCGCCGCGCTCTGTGCAGGTAACTCACGGCTGGTCTTTGCCGTCTGCTGTGCACTGGCCGCCCCGCTGCTGCGCCTGACCGGAACGGGCGGCGGGGGTTTTCACCTGCGTGGTGAGTCCACCGACGGCAAGACCACGGTGATGAAGGTGGCCGCCTCCGTCTGTGGCGGCACGGATTACTGGCACTCCTGGCGGGCTACCGGGAATGCGCTCGAGGGAATTGCCAGCCGCCACAATGATGCCCTGCTGCCGCTCGATGAACTGCGCGAAGTGGACCCGCGTGAAGCCGGGATGATTGCCTATATGCTGGCGAACGGCCAGGGCAAGGGGCGCGCCCGCACCGACGGCGAAGTGCGTAACCGCAGGCACTGGACGCTGCTGCTGTTCTCCACCGGGGAGCTGTCGCTGGCGGAACATACCGAACGCGCCGGGGAGCGCCTCTACGCCGGGATGGACGTGCGCATGGTACAAATCCCCAGCGACACCGGACAGCATGGTGCGTTTGAGCAGCTACACGGCTTTGCCAGCGGCCAGCAGTTCGCCGATGCCCTGTGTGACCGGGTGGCCCGCTTCCACGGCACTGCTTTTCGTGCCTGGCTGGCCTTCCTCACCCACGACATGGACGACAACATCGCACTGGCAAGAGAGTTACTTCGCCGCTACCAGACTGCCCTGATGCCGGAGCATGCCGGAAACCAGGTGCAGCGCATCGTGGCCCGCTTTGCGCTGCTGGCGGTGGCCGGAGAGATAGCGACGCTACAGGGCATCACGGGCTGGCAGGAAGGCACGGCGTATGAGGCGGTCCGGATCTGCCTGCACGCCTGGCTGAACGAGCGCGGCCATATTGCCAACCAGGAGGATGAAGGCGTGCTGGCGCAGATCAAGCGGTTTATCACCGCGCACCAGTACAGCCGTTTTGCCTCGTGGGACGGCCCGGACCGCCCGCTGAATATGGTGGGCTTTCGCCGGGTGGAAAAAGATCCGCTG
This sequence comes from Citrobacter sp. S55_ASV_140, assembly GCF_018919505.1. Lineage (NCBI taxonomy): Bacteria > Pseudomonadati > Pseudomonadota > Gammaproteobacteria > Enterobacterales > Enterobacteriaceae > Citrobacter > Citrobacter sp. S55_ASV_140. The sequence goes on along the minus strand of NZ_JAHLQZ010000029.1, from coordinate 8,187 downwards.
ACGGGTGAAGAGCACACACTGTTTCACATCCTGCCTGAGGGCTGGCGGGAAATGTGCCGGGGATTCAGTCCCGCCAGAGCGGCGAGATTATGCCAGGAAGCAGAATGCCTGCTGCCCGGCAGCGAAGGGAAATACCAGTCGCAGGTTCGCCTGCCGGAGATCGGCAAAGCCAGGGTTTACCGCCTTACCTCCCGCATCCTCAGTGTCTGAGTGCAGCCTCGCGTGTCTTAAAAAAAGGTGGTACAGAGTGGGACAAGTGGTACACGCAGAGCTGGCGCGGGTTTCAGCGTCCCACCTTAGAGAATTTGGTTTAAAAAAAGTGGTACAGGGTGGGACAGCCGTTGCTGATTCTGTCCCACTTTTCAGACTGGCATTTCTCAGGTGGTACAGCGCAAAGCCACGGCTGGCGCGGTTGTACCACTTGTCCCACCTGTACCACCTCAAAAACAGAAGAAATGAAAATGGCGAAAGGAGACTTCAAAGGCAAAGGCTGAAAGGAAGGGAGAATAAGGGGAACGGGCCTGCCCTTAAAGGGCAAAAGCCACGAGAGATACAGACTGATAGTGATCGTTAGTTCTATTGCTCAGTATTATTGTCACCGTCAACATTATGGTCGATCTGACGCGCCACACTTGCCAGAACGCGTTTCAGTACCCGCCCTCGCTGTACAGGGGCCATGTATTTGAACAGGTTATTGAGTAGCTCAAGATCCTTTTCAATTTCTGATATCCCGTCCTTTGGACAGGCAAACTCTTCATCATCACCTAAAAACCATCCCGCTTTGATGCCCATACCAGCAGCTATCTTCCGAAGTTGCATGATTCCGGGAACGGATTCTCCCTTCAGATAGCTTCGAATGGTTGAATTGGGAATACCGGTTTTATCTACCAGAGAACTGACTGTGTCTTCAGATAACGACATCGCTTCGGCAAGGCGAGTGCCAAACTGAAAATTGTTATCTTGATCAAAAAATTGATTATCTTTTTTAGACATTAGACGCCACTAATCAGTAATCAATTGATTTCGTTGAATTCAATAAAAATAAATTCACAATATGTTGTGAAAAATAGATCTTTAAATTCACAAAATCATGTGATAACTTATCTGTACAAATTGCAGACTATCACCCTCTGCAAACCCAACTGCTGAGCATCGCATACTCAGGGCTGAATTGCCACGCATCCGCTCGTCCTGAAAACCGCTCAGTTCACAAAAACACGCCACAAGCGGGGATAACAAAGAAAGCAGTATGAGCCATCGCTGTTTATCGCCATTACCGGAGCCCCAGACGCTTACGCCTGTCATGCCTTAACCTCTGTCCGCCAAGTCTGTGCGCTCCGGGCCTTTTACCCGGAGGACTCCTTATGTGGACAGTCAGCCTCGCTGAGGCGTTTATTCATGTATTCCAGGCCGCAGGCAAAATCTTCCTCGACATGATGACCGGGCTTATCCCGATGCTTATCTGTCTGCTGCTGGCCATCAACTTCCTGATGAAGCTGGTCGGCACCGTCAGAATGGAGAAAGTCGCCGCCCTGCTCGGCCGCTCGCGCATTCTCACCTACGGCATGCTGCCGGTACTCGGCTGGTTCTTTATGAGCAGCCCGGGCGCGCTTACTTTAGGCAAGCTCTTACCCGAGAAGAGCAAGCCTGGTTATGAAGATGCGCTCGGCACCACCGCCCATCCCCTCACCAGCCTGTTTCCCCATGTGGTGCCCTCAGAGCTGTTCGTCTGGCTCGGCGTGGCCGCCGGGGTTAAGGCGCTCGGCCTGCCCGTCACCTCGCTGGCGCGGCGCTATATTGCCGCCGCCATGCTGACTGGCCTGATACGCGGGATTATCACCGAGTACCTGTTCCTGCGGCTCAGCAAACGGGGGAATGCATCATGATGATTTACTGCGCACGTATTACTGCCATCGGGCTGTTTGTCGCCGACGGCCTCACCGACAAGATGCTTATCACCTTCGACAGCAACGGGCCGAAGGACTGCCTCGATTACTCGCTGTCGCTGGAGCCGTCGTTCCGGGAAGAGAGCCTGATGATACTGCCCGGCGACCGCCTGCTGCTGGCGGGCCATGATTATCTGGTGACTGCCGTCGGCAAGGGGGCTCAGCAGGCGCTGTCTGAACTCGGCCACCTGACGCTGGTGTTCAATGGTGACCTGAATCCCTGCCATGTTGGCGCGGTTCATCTCTCCGGCCCGGTGCCGGACCTACGTGACCTGCACGGCAATCTGGTGATAGAGGAGGGACGCCCATGAACACGGTACTTATTCCTCCCGGTCCCGGCGGATACGGTAAAGGACTGTGGCTGCCCGTTGGCAGCGGCAAAAAGGTGCTGTCGCTGACCGGACGCGAGATTCATCCGGTAGCGATAGAAATCGGCGCGCTCACCGAATCGGAAATCGTTAACGGCTTCTCAGACATTCCGCCGGATAACGACATCCTGTGCGTGGTGATTAACTGCGCCGGGTCCCTGCGCTGCGGCCTGTATCCGCAGAAGGGCATCCCGACCATCAACGTGCTCCCCACCTGGCGCGCGGGGCCGCTGGCGCAGTTTATTACCGAAGAAAACTACGTCTCCGGCGTCACGATGGAGCAACTGGTTCTGGTGGATACCGCCGAAGCGCCGGACAGCGGGCCTGAGTCACTTCCAGCTCCGGAGCCAGTCATTACCACCGCTCCGCCGCCTCCCCATGGCGCGGAGAAACTGGTGCGCATGGTCGAGCGTACCGGCACTGCCGTCGGACACGTTATCGCCCTGCTGTTTGCCGCCAGCCGTGAGGCGGTGGACGTGTCCCTGCGCAACGTTATCCCGTTTATGGCCTTTGTCTCGCTGCTGATAGCCCTGGTGCAGGAGACCGCGCTCGGCAGCCTGATTGCCCACGCCCTGACGCCGCTGGCGAACTCGCTGTGGGGACTGGTGCTACTGTCGCTCATCTGCGGCATTCCGTTCCTCTCCCCGGTGCTCGGGCCGGGGGCGGCCATCTCGCAGGTGATTGGCGTGATGATTGGTACACAGATTGGCGCAGGGGCGATATCTCCGGCTTTCGCCCTGCCCGCCCTGTTTGCCATCAATGTGCAGGTCGGCTGCGACTTCGTGCCGGTGGGACTCTCCATGCAGGAGGCGAAACCGGAGACCATTGCGAAGGGCGTCCCTGCCTTTCTGCTGTCGAGACAACTGACCGGACCGCTTGCGGTCATAGTCGGCTGGCTGTTTTCCCTGGGCTTATTCTGAGGACATAACGATGAACAAAATCAGAGCCGCCGTGGTCGGCGCAGGTATCTACGGCAAACACCATATGAACGCGTACCGTCATAATCCGGATACGGTGCTGGTCGCTATCTGTGACACGGATACAGAGCGCTGCGATGACCTTGCCATGGCCTGTGGCGTGATGGGCTATACCCGGCTGGAAACACTGCTGGAAGAGGAAGCGATTGATATGGTCTCGGTGGCGACGCCGGACCCGTACCACACCGAATCCATCCTCACCGCCCTGCGCCACGGCAAACATGTGCTGGCAGAGAAACCGCTCGCCACCTCGGTACGCGAGTGCGAGCTTATCGTGGAGATGGCGCAGCAGCGGGACCTGCTGGTCGGCGTCGATTTCCACAAACGCTGGGACCCGGCAGTGATGCGCATTAAGGCCGAACTGGAAAAGCCGGAAGCCGGGCGCATCCTGCGCGGGCATATCAGCATGGACGATGTCATCAGCGTGCCGACGGAGTGGCTGAACTGGGCGGGCGCAAGCTCCCCGGTGTGGTTTCTCGGTTCACACTGCTTTGACCTGGTGCGCCACCTTTCCGGCCAGGAAGTGATGTCGGTGTACGCCGTCGGGCAGAAGCGGCTGATGGTCGAATGTGGCCTCGACACCTTTGACAGTGTGCAGAGCCTGCTGACGATGGCCGATGGCAGTTCGTGGGTGGTGGAAAACTCATGGGTGCTGCCGGAGGGTTTTCCGAAGGACAACGACGGGCGCATCGATATTCTCTGCGAGGCAACCTATATCCGCAACTCCTCGCAGCATCGCGGGCTGGAAATCACCACGCCGGGCATGACGCTCACGCCCAACAGCTATTTCATCAACTACCGCAACGGCGTTGCCAGCGGCTTTGGTATCGATCCTATCAATGACTTTGTGCGGGCGGTCAGGAACAGGTCACCGTACCCGGTAACCGCAGAAGATGGACTGGAGGTCAGCCGGATTTGCGAGGCGGTTCATCGCAGTCTGGAGAGCGGAAAGCCTGAGCGTCCGATAAAACCATAACTTCAAGGGCGTATCTGTCTGCTATGTCAGACTGGTAAAGCCCTTAACCCAGCAAGCCAGTCAAAGCACAGGGATGATTAGAAAGCATGGTCAGCTTTGAGCGAGAAGCTGACATGATATATGACCACAATTTTGATGGCTATGAATATGCTATTGGGTAGCACAACAAATTAGCAACACCATGCAGTTTGCAAAGTAAATAATTTGCAAACTGGTTATTTTTCATTTCAATAAACTGTACTGCACTCACTATCCGCTATAAAACTCTCACTATCTAGATGGTTATGGATGCTGTTAGCTAAAAGGTCAAGGTTCTGTTGGTGAGGTATATTTAAAAAATCGGATGGAACACTACTGACATTAAGTGATTGGATAAATGATAATAATTCCTCTGCACATGATTTAGTAATGCAACAGTGATTGTATTTAAATATAGTTTGCAGATTATTTATTTTCCTTGCCAAGGTTACCATGTGTGTCAGGGAATCCTTGTTAATATTGTATTTCCCTGATGCTGCGTGTTTTAACTGTGATGAAAGATGAAAGTAGCTCTCGTGGAATTCCATCATCTCTTGTATCAAGCGTGGCCATGATGCAATTCGTTCTATCTTTTCGAAACTTAAAGATATATTGTTATGCTCAGGGATTTTTATTGTGAATGACTGCTGTCCACTTGTTCTCCACCCCGGTTTTGTTAAGTCGAGAACATCCCTAACATAGCGTTGGATCCATACAAAATATGAATCCGCATCGTCTGACGAAACATCAACTCTGAATAGCAAGAAAGGTGTGCTAAATCTTTCTGTGTAGAGTAACCCCCCCTTATCGAATGAAAAGGGTATATTATTATTTTTATCTACTTTTAATGTTGAATTTGTACCTTTAACCTGCGCGTGAAATATTGCCCCTGTTGAGATGAATACGTCATGATTATTCTTATCCTTGTTGTTTTTTTCAAAAATTTCTATAAGAAGATCAATCCCATAATCACGCTCGGTTAACTCCCGAATCACCCAGTGGTCTGGGAGAATATTTAGAACACGTTTAATCGACCGAGTATCTATTATGTGCTGTACTGTACGCATAGAAGCCTTTAGAAAAGATGATTGAATTTATGGTTGACTGTCGAGCGAATGGGAATAGTCGGACCTATTGCGAATGTTATACAATGATAGCGGGCCATCATAAACATCAGTACTGGGAAATAAAGTGTTTATTAATTTTAATAAATGATAATAAATCCAAACGATACTCTTTGTCAAATTCCTAATGGGAAGGGACTTCCGCTTCTTGGTACAGAGCTATCCGAACAACTAAGGGCAGGTTCCACGCCACAACCTTAACTCTGCGCGATTGGCCGTAATGAGTGGCGGGCACCACATTACTCCACTAGACCATGATAGGAACCGACAGAAACTACAGCATCAACAAATTTCTTCGCCGTTTCCCGATCCATTATTACGGTTTTCCCATCGACAGTAATATAAATGCTGTCTTCGGCATAGTATGAAGATCGACCGAGTTCCAGATCCATAGAAGTTTTACCTCCTTGATCCTTGATTGTTTCTTCAAAAAACATAGTAGTGGCCATAGGGTGTTCCTTTTGAGATTTCCAAAGTTGATATTTTAAGAAGCACTTTAACTTCGTAGCTTACGCTAAGAGGATACTAACACAGTAAATGGTAGCAACGTCAGCTTTTGGCACAAAGCGGACGACAGTAACCAAACGCACATATCAATGGCATATCTCCTGCACAAGCTTTGCCCTTACCTTGCCCACAAACAAACCCCTTACGCTTCAGTCAGTGCTGGTGGAAAACACCATGCGCTCTAAAGCGCGCCACAGCATTATCGTCTCCCTGCATGTACCGGAGACCGGTGTCGATCTGCTGGCACCGGTACAGCTTCAAGTGGATGCGCTCATCGCCAGCCAGATCGAAATTACGTCCTGAAAACAGTGATGCGTTTTAATCCGGCTCTGAACTGTTTCGCCTCTCTCACCGGGAACGCGTCGCCACGGATTTAATCACCACTGCTCGCGGATCACTTGTTTCACCTGGTATAACACCCTCTGGAAGACTGACCAGAACGCTGGCCATACGGACGATGAGCGGGATACAGGTTTGTCTTTCAGGATTTGTCTCATATTGCCGGAAATGCTCTCTTGCTCCCCGACGGCGAGCACTACAGTGCTCTCAGTCGCGACAGGCAGAACCACAAGCTCAAGCGAAAGCTGATCCTCCGCAGTGATGTTGTCACCCTCTGCTGCTGCCTCATCCAGGCATTTAATCCCCTGCGTCCCGAGCCCCTAGATATCCAGCAGCCATGCATGACAAGAGCGTTCCCGCCACACATCAAAAGCCTCATCCACATAGTCAAATGCTCCCAACAGGGACCAGCCGTATACATGGGCAAATACCCAAACGCCCCCTTCTTGATGCCAGCCAATCCTGTCATGCATCCATTTGATATGGCCACCTAGAGAGAATTGCTGTCTTCGGCAGATGTCTCCACTCTATAACCCTGCTCTACTGAAAATGGGAGAATGGCTGACAACCTTGCTTATGATATCCTTTTCAAGGAAGAACTATCGCGTGCAGTGTGCTCCACCTACTCGCGGGACTCACAAAAGGCTGCGCTTATTTAGTCTGCCCTTTTATTTGTATCGTAACTCTGAAGAGGAATCTATGATCCAATATTTTTCTGAAAAAAGAACACTTGAGAATAGAGCATTACAAATATGGCAAATCCTTATCGGATTCGCTTATGAGCGTAAGATAACTACATATGGAGAAGTTGCTGATATTCTTGGCTATAAAGGCGCTGGTACGATGGATCGTCAACTAGGTCATATTCTTCACTTCTGTGCTCAAAACGAATTACCACCATTAAGTGTATTGGTTGTAAATTCTGAGACAGGATTACCTGGAGATGGGTTTGATACGACAGGTGATTTACATAAACAGAGAGAAAAAGTATTTAATTTTGACTGGTTTGATATTATCCCGCCAACGCCAAGTGAGTTTGCTTTAGCGTGGGAAATAGCAGAACAAAATGGTTTTAGTGTTCACTCATAATAACCCGATGCAATTGATGAAACTACTCCAAACTTACTGATTGAATGACCACGGGTTTAACAGACACCTCCGCGTCATTTACGGATTGCCCCCACGGTAGACGCTCCTGCCCTTTAGTTTGAGCACAGGAGGAGCGTATGGTTATTCCACAGGCCATCGTGGCCCCTTTCCGCTGCAAACCTGACATTTCCACGCTGCTATTCTAGCCGTTTGCTGAGGTAACCGTTTCCTGTCCGATGAAAATACCGCACTTCTGACGTTATTGAACCAGCATGGCCGGGGCACCAGCCCAATCGTGAGTCTTGACAGGTAAAAGCTTACATCAGGTTCACCCTCCAGAGCCTTCAGTGCTCACCTGCGAAGACAATCCTGATAAACATAAAAAATATATATTCCTGCGCGTCTATACAAGCCATCTTAATTAGCAATGAGGCGTTTGTTAAACCAATGGCAGTCTATATATAAGAGTCAGGGGCTCATTTTCGATCTATATGATGATTGAGGTTTATCTTCTGCCACCGGTTCATTATCAGGCTCTACATCTTGTACTGCGGTCGGTACTGCTGCAAGCTTTAATTTTTGAAAATAATCTAATGGAATTATAGCCCCAATGTTATCCTGACCAAGAGCTAACACATTTACCTGACTTGGCTCTTGACCACCAGAGCCTCCACCATCGGCATCACCGTTTTTGCAAACTGTTAGCGCTTGAGCATACTCACTAAGCTCACTTACACTCATCCCTCCTTCAAAAAATGGTTTTTTTGGTACTGGACTGATCCCTTGGCACTGAAAATAACGTTCCTCTTTAAGAATAAAATCTTTAGTTTCAGAGTCAATACT
>NZ_JAHLQZ010000299.1:0-3288 GCF_018919505.1 Citrobacter sp. S55_ASV_140 | reverse complement strand
GCTGTGGTTTTTGGTACCGGCTATCGCGGCAGTCTCCGCGGTTGGCGTGTACGCCGTTCACAGCACAACCTTTGATCTGGTGTTGATGGTCGCCCTTGGCGTACTGGGCTACATTCTGCGTAAGATGCACTTCCCGATGTCGCCGCTGATTTTAGGCTTCGTTCTCGGGGAAATGCTGGAGCAGAACCTGCGCCGGGCGTTGTCTATCAGTAACGGCAGCATCGATATTCTGTGGGCCAGCGGCGTAGCGAAAGTGCTGCTGGTGATGGCGGTACTGGTTATCGTTATCCCGCCGGTGCTGCGCCTGATCCGTAAGCGTAACAGCAAACCGCAGGTGGATATCGGTTAGTAATATGCCGGATGGCGCTGGCCATCCGGCATATTCATCTTAATTCCTGAACGGCACTAAGAACGTGCTCGACAAACCGCGTCAGCTTCGGCAACGCACGCAAATCTTGCCGCCACAGCAGATGAATGGGTCGTGGCTGCGGCGTAAACGCCTCCAGCACCCGCACCAGCCTGCCAGTAGCTAACTCTTCCGCCAACAGCACCTCCGGTTGTAACAACAGCCCCGCCCCCGCCACTGCCGCCATACGCAGGCCATGACCATCGTTACAGCGCAGGATCGCATCGCGTTTCCATCGAACTTCGCCCCCCGCGCCCGGTAGCATCCATTCGTTGCGGGCCGTCCACACGGTGTGGGACAGGCACAAATGATCCACCAGATCCGCGGGCGTGAAGGGGGTGCCATGACGAGCGAGATAATCCGGTGACGCGCAAATCGCCATACGGTACGGACACAGGTATTTCGCCACTACATCAGTCTGATGGATATCGCCAATGCGGATCGCCAGGTCAACCCCTTCATTCACCAGATCGACCATCCGATTGGTCAGATCCAGTTCAATGCGCACTTCCGGCCAGGCCTGTAAAAACGAGGCGGCCAGCGGCGAGATAACGCAGGCACCAAAAGAGGTCGGCGCGCTGATGCGCAGCGTCCCCGCAGGCGCCAGCCGCAGACGCTCCACTGAGCGTTCGGCTATCGACACCTGTTCCAGCACACGCCGGGCTTCTTCAAAATAGACACGACCGGCATCGGTCAGACTCTGGCGACGTGTGTTGCGCTCCAGCAGGCGCGTACCGAGTTGCGCTTCAAGGTGGGTGATATACTTCCCTACCATCACCGCAGACATTCTCAGTCGCGTGGCCGCGGTGGTAAAGCTCCCGCTCTCCACTACGGCGATAAACGTTTCCATGCCGCGCAGTTTATCCATATTGCAAACCTCTGGTTAGTAATCATCTAACTTTTGGCCAGTTTATCCGATTTCATTTTCATTAAAGAATAGCGGCTCACACTATTGCGGAGGTGGTTATGAAAATCGTTATTGTTGGTGCCAGCGGTACGGTGGGTCGCGCAGTTACGGAAGCATTAAGCCGTAAACATGAAGTGATCCGTGTGGGCCGCACGCAGGGAGATTACCAGGTTGATATCACCTCCCAGGAGAGTGTCGGGGCATTGTTTGAAAAAGTCGGACGGGTAGATGCGATCGTTTCCGCCACCGGCAATTTGTTCTTTGGGCCGTTATCCACCATGACCGATCGGGATTTTAATCAGGGTTTACAGGATAAGCTGTTAGGCCAGATTCGTCTGGCATTAACCGGGCAGCATTTTCTCAATGATGGCGGCTCAATTACGCTCATTAGCGGCATCATCGCCCATGAACCCATCGCGCAGGGGGCGAATGCGGCAACGATCAATGCCGGTCTGGAAGGATTTGTTCGCGCGGCGGCCTGTGAGCTGGGGCGTGGGCTGCGTATCAACCTGATTAGCCCAACCGTGCTCAGTGAATCCGCCGCAGCCTACGACGATTTCTTTCCGGGTTTTGAAAGCGTCCCGGCCGCTACCGTTGCCAACGCCTATCGCCGCAGCGTGGAAGGCATCCAAACCGGGCGTACTTATAAAGTAGGTTACTGATAAAAGCATGACCTTGCCTCTTACGTCATCAGTAAGAGGCAAGCCACTGCCTATTTTCAGGCACCCGTTTCGTTTCTTATTCGCGCATTAATATATTCCACGGCCTGAAAGACATCCATAATGCCGTTAATTGCATTCGTCACACCTTGCCCGATAATAATCTCTGCCTGGCGCAGGTTGAAAGGTTCACCTTTACTTCCCTCAGACTCCCTTATTCCCGTCATGCCTTTTTCATTCAATAAATTAAACCACGGGTAGAGATTGAGAACGTTTTGATCGTGACATATTCCAGACCAGGCGCTATTTCCTCCCAGCAAAACCAGATGGCGCGCAATTTCATCGGAATAAAGCCAATGAAAGAACTGCTCAACCTGTTTTTTCTTTTTACTGTAGCGGGACATTCCAATGGAACCGCCCCCCAATTGTGGAAGTTGCCCCGGAACAGGAGCATAGCCAATAGTGGGCGCTATGGCCGTGTGCGCCACATCGTTGAACAAATTGAGATACATGATCAGCATGGCAAGATTTCCACGCTCAAACTGTTTTACCGCGTCACTCCACCACTCACCGGGCAGATTCACGGCGATAGAAAGCTGTTGTAGATATTGTTCGAGTGCAGTTGCGGCAAGTGAAGGCTCGAGTTGTACCGGCTCGCCTTCGCGCACCAAACGCCCACCGAGCGCGTAGTAACGCAGCAGATACTCGGTAGCAATAAGCCCCGAGCTTCCCAGCGTCACCGCTGTTCCCATCGGGCGCTGTCTGTTTTCTGGCTGATGTAATTGACTAAAGAAAGCCGCTATCTCATCAAATTGCGCAAAGCTCTCTGGCAGCGTTAACTCTTTTCCCGTTGCTTCATAAAACATCCGTTTAATCGTCGCGTCTTCAAACAGATCTCGTCGATAAAACAAAAGCTGCATACTGGCATCAAAGGGTATTGCCCATGCGGTCCCATTCACCATGCTGAAGTGCTGTTGAATTTGCTCAGAGAAATTTTCCAACAGCAATGGAAGCTCAGAAGAGACGGATTCCAGCGGCAAGAGAGCTTTCTCTGCAAACCACGGAAAACACGCCATATCGATTCGCAGTAAATCGTAATAAGGATGTAGATGAAGGTGGGAAAGGATTTCAAAAACTTCATCATAGGGATAAACCGCAAGATTTACCTTAATACCGGTCTGGCGATAAAAGTGGGGTAACAGTTTCTTCAACGCATCAGTCGAAGGACTCGGTAAAATTAACATATTCAGCGTCGCCTCTGTTTCAGGCGGCGGCACGTACTGTCCATTCCAGGAAAAACCGCAATTTGTCAGAAT
>NZ_JAHLQZ010000298.1:0-3300 GCF_018919505.1 Citrobacter sp. S55_ASV_140 | reverse complement strand
TTTACACTGTAAATCATTGAGATTCTTTATTCATCACACACAAATCAACGGCGTGACCAATGTTTCGTTGTTGTACCGTGACGGGAGAAAATATGGACAGCAGTAAACGGCAGTTTCTCCAGCAACTGGGCGTCCTGACCGCTGGCGCTTCACTGGTCCCCCTGGCGCAGGCGCAATTCCCCTTCTCGCCTGAACGCCATGAAGGCTCACTCGCGCATCGCTACGCCATGTTGATTGACCTGCGACGCTGCATCGGCTGCCAGGCCTGTACCGTCAGTTGCGCTATTGAAAACCAGACGCCGCAGGGAGAATTCAGAACCCTCGTTAACCAGTATCAGGTGCAGCTTACAGGCCAGCAAAGCGTCACCAACGTCCTGCTGCCGCGCCTGTGCAACCATTGCGATAACCCCCCTTGCGTACCCGTTTGTCCGGTGCAGGCCACCTTCCAACGTGAAGACGGTATTGTGGTCGTCGACAACACCCGCTGCGTGGGTTGCGCTTACTGCGTGCAGGCCTGCCCTTACGATGCGCGGTTCATCAACCATGAAACGCAAACCGCCGATAAATGCACATTTTGCGTACACCGTCTGGAAGCGGGGCTGCTCCCGGCCTGCGTGGAATCCTGCGTCGGCGGCGCACGCATCATTGGCGATATCAAAGATCCGCACAGCCGGATTTCTCAAATGCTGCATGAACACCATGAGGCCATCAAAGTGCTAAAACCCGAAAGCGGAACATCACCGCACGTGTTTTATCTGGGTCTGGATGAAGCGTTTGTCACCCCGTTAATGGGACGCGCTCAACCCGCTCTCTGGCAGGAGGTTTAAATGAACCATTCACTGATTATCGAAGAGGTTCTGGCCCATCCGCAACATGTAAGCTGGTTACCCTGGGCCGTACAGTATTTCTTTTTCATCGGTATTGCCGCCTGCGCCGCGCTGTTCGCCTGCGTGCTGCACTGGCGCAAACAAGAGACGCCGGACCTGGAAAACCTGACGCTGTTAATTGCCCTGACCTGTGCAATAACCGCCCCGTTGGCGCTAACCGCCGATTTACACCAAACCGCCCGCGTCTGGCATTTTTATGCTTATCCAACGCCATGGTCCTGGATGCCATGGGGCGCGCTGTTTTTACCGCTGTTCACCGGCTTCCTGGGCCTGTGGTTTTTGGCGCAGCACGTTAAGCGGATAACGCTTAAAAGTTACAGTGTAACTAAATGGTTGGCCGTCGGTAGCGCCTTATCCGCCATCGGATTACTGGTTTACACCGGTCGCGAAGTGTCGGTGGTGCAGGCGCGTCCCATTTGGTTCAGCTACGCCTTTCCGGTTGCAATGTTCCTCAGCGCGCTACAAACATTCCTCGCCCTGCTCATCGCTGCAACAAACAGTGAAGGATCTTTGCTGCGCAAACTGGCATGGGGACAAATTGTCGCCTTGAGCGCGCTGGTTATCGTGGTGGCAATTTGGGTGAGCGGCAATACGCTCTCCGGTTCAGCAATTCGCCAGTGGCTGGATGTCGCCTCTTCGGCACGACACTACGCCATCGGTTGGGTTGCGTTATGGCTTGTCTCGCTCGTCCTTTGCGGGCTGGTGCTGCGTTTTCCATTATCGCGGCTGCTGCGCATATTACTGGCGTTTAGCGCCATGGCGCTATGCTGGCTGATGCGCTGGACGTTACTCATCCAGGTACAGACCGTACCGAAATTTAACGCCCAATTTAATCCTTACACCCTGCCCGGCGGCACCGATGGCTGGCTGGCCATTGTGGGCACCTTCGGCCTGTGGATAGCACTGATTATTATTGTTCGTGAAGCCCTGAACGCGATCGCAAGGAGAATGCAACATGGCTAATTTAACCCGTCGTCAGTGGCTTAAAGTCGGTCTTGCAGTAGGTGGCATGGTGACGTTTGGTCTGAGTTATCGGGATGTAGCAAAGCGCGCACTGGACGGTTTGTTGGACGGTACCTCTGGTAAAATTACCCGCGACCGCATCTTTGGTAATGCGCTCATCCCTGAAGCCAATGCCCGGCCGCAATGGCAGCAAAATCCGCAGCAGGTGATCTCAATGACGCAGTGCTTTGGCTGCTGGACGCAGTGCGGTGTGCGGGTACGCGTTGATAGTGAGCAAGGCAAGGTGCTGCGCATTGCCGGTAACCCTTATCATCCATTATCTCACGAGCACCATATTGACGCCTCGGTTCCCTTTGCCACGGCAATGGCGCAACTGGCGGGCGAGTCGGGTCTGGACGCGCGCTCCACCGCCTGCGCTCGTGGCGCAACCTTACTTGAAGGTCTGTACAGTCCACAGCGCATTCTGCAGCCCATGAAACGCGTCGGCAAACGCGGCGAGGGAAAATGGCAGCGCATCAGCTTCGAACAATTAATCACAGAGGTGGTGGAAGGCGGTGACCTGTTTGGTGAGGGCCATGTTGATGGCCTGCGGGCAATTCACGATCCCGATACGCCGCTTGATGCCAGACATCCCGGCTTTGGGCCAAAATCCAATCAGTTGCTGGTCACCAATACCAGCGATGAAGGACGTGATACGTTTTTACGTCGCTTCGCGCTGAACAGTTTCGGCAGTAAAAACTTCGGCGCGCATGGCGCTTACTGCGGTCTGGCCTACCGGGCCGGTTCTGGTGCGCTAATGGGCGATCTGGATAAAAATACCCACGTGAAGCCCGATTGGGATAATGTCGAGTTCGCGTTGTTTATGGGAACGTCTCCGGCGCAATCCGGCAACCCGTTTAAACGCCAGGCTCGCCAGCTCGCCAGCGCCCGTTTACGCGACGACTTCCGCTATGTGGTGGTGGCGCCAGCCCTGCCATTAACCACGGTACTGGCTGACGATCGCGGCCACTGGCAGCCCGTGCGTCCGGGAAGCGACTCCGCGCTGGCGATGGGTATGATCCGCTGGATAATCGAAAAACAGCGCTATAACACCGATTACCTTGCGATTCCCGGCGTACAGGCCATGCAGCAAGCCGGTGAAAAAAGCTGGAGCAACGCCACGCATCTGGTGATCACCGATGAGATCCCAAATCTTGCCGGGCAGCATTTAACCCTCGCGCATCTGAACGCAAACGCCGCCCAGGAGCCGGTGGTCGTTAACGAAGCCGGAGAAATCGTCGCCGCCAGCGGTTGCCCACGCGCGCAGTTGTTTGTCACCCGCGTGGTGACGCTGGCAGACGGCCAGACGGTGACGGTAAAAAGCAGCCTCCAGTGCCTGAAAGAATCCGCCGAAAAACTCACGCTGGCGCAATACAGCCAGCAGTGCGGCGTGGCTGAAGCAGACATTAGC
>NZ_JAHLQZ010000297.1:0-3389 GCF_018919505.1 Citrobacter sp. S55_ASV_140 | reverse complement strand
GATCCCATATAGCCAATCGGCGCATCCAGCCAGACGTAGAAGTACTTGCCAGGCGCATTCGGGATTTCAAAACCGAAGTACGGTGAGTCGCGGGAAATATCCCACTGCTGCAGGCCGGCTTCAAACCATTCCTGCATTTTGTTGGCGACCTGCTCCTGCAACGCGCCGCTGCGCGTCCATGCCTGCAGCATTTCGCTGAATGACGGCAGGTCAAAGAAGAAGTGTTCTGAGTCACGCATCACCGGCGTTGCGCCGGAAACGACGGATTTCGGCTCGATAAGTTCGGTCGGGCTGTAGGTTGCGCCACAGACTTCACAGTTATCGCCGTATTGATCCGCAGACTTACATTTCGGGCAGGTGCCTTTAACGAAACGGTCAGGCAGGAACATGCCTTTTTCCGGATCGTAAAGCTGGGAGATAGTGCGGTTTTTAATAAAACCGTTCTCCTTCAGGCGCGTGTAAATCAGCTCAGACAGCTCGCGGTTCTCTTCGCTATGCGTAGAGTGGTAGTTGTCATAGCTGATGTCAAAACCCGCAAAATCAGTCTGATGCTCCTGACTCATTTCACCGATCATCTGCTCTGGCGTGATTCCAAGCTGCTGTGCTTTCAGCATGATTGGCGTACCGTGGGCGTCGTCCGCGCAGATGAAGTTTACCTGGTGGCCGCGCATTCGCTGGTAACGGACCCAGACATCAGCCTGGATGTGCTCCAGCATATGGCCGAGGTGGATAGAGCCGTTGGCGTACGGCAGCGCGCACGTTACCAGAATTTTCTTCGCGACTTGAGTCATAGTGGGCAATTACTTCTTTTGTAGTGAAAAGGGCTTTGATAGTACCAAAATGGTAATTACTGCGCCAAGCGATAAGGGCATTTATCCGTAAATGAATAATTGTTGCGGTTGGAGTAAACTACCTGGTGACTATTGTATTTTCAGAACAACAAAAAGGAGTCGGGATGAACGCACAATCCCAGGCCAAATCACCAGAAACCCTGCGCGCGATGGTCGCCGGGACGCTGGCGAATTTTCAGCATTCAACCCTGAAGCATAATCTGACGACGCTTAAAGCGTTGCACCACGTCGCCTGGATGGATGACACGTTGCACGTCGAGCTGGTCATGCCCTTCGTCTGGCATAGCGCGTTTGAAGCATTAAAAGAGCAATGCAGTGCCGATCTGTTGCGTATTACCGGCGCGAAAGCGATTGACTGGAAGTTGTCACATAACATCGCCACCCTGAAACGTGTGAAAAATCAGCCGGGTATTAATGGTGTGAAAAACATCATTGCCGTCAGTTCCGGCAAAGGCGGGGTGGGTAAATCTTCCACTGCGGTGAACCTGGCGCTGGCGCTGGCTGCGGAAGGGGCAAAGGTGGGCATTCTTGACGCCGATATTTATGGCCCGTCCATCCCGACGATGCTCGGCGCGGAAAACCAGCGTCCCACTTCACCGGACGGCACCCATATGGCGCCGATCATGTCTCACGGTCTGGCGACCAACTCCATTGGCTATCTGGTCACCGACGATAACGCTATGGTGTGGCGCGGGCCGATGGCCAGTAAAGCGCTATTGCAGATGCTGCAGGAAACCTTATGGCCAGATCTTGATTATCTGGTACTGGATATGCCGCCAGGCACCGGTGACATCCAACTGACGCTGGCGCAGAACATTCCGGTAACTGGGGCGGTTGTAGTGACCACGCCGCAGGATATTGCCCTGATCGATGCGAAAAAAGGCATTGTGATGTTCGAAAAAGTCGAAGTGCCGGTGTTGGGTATTGTTGAGAATATGAGTATGCATATTTGCAGCAACTGCGGGCATCATGAGCCAATCTTTGGCACCGGCGGCGCACAGAAACTGGCCGAGCAGTACCACACCCAACTGTTGGGACAAATGCCGCTGCATATTTCTCTACGTGAAGACCTCGATCGCGGTACGCCGACGGTTATCAGCCGTCCAGACAGCGAATTTACCGCCATTTACCGTGACCTTGCAGGGCGCGTGGCAGCGCAGCTGTACTGGCAGGGGGAAGTTATTCCGGGAGAGATTGCCTTCCGCGCGGTGTAATTTCTGGCGTTAAAAATTATTCACCGCATCAATGATATATTGATGCGGTGAATATATAAGATGAAGAAAAAATCGAGCATTGTTTACCCTGTCTTAATAAAACATGTTTTTTTCTGAATTAAATCCGATATTCATCATTTAAATTGATCATGCCTATCCTATTGATTTAGTATTTCAATTGGTTTTCGCGTGGTAGCGCACCTATTATTACGCTAAATAACTACCCTGCATGTTAAATCGGGCTTAATACAGGAATGACGTTTAGATGAAAAAAACTTTGTCGCTGGGAATTATAGTTCTGGCTTATGGATTAAGTCTTCCCGCATTGGGAACAGATACCGCAACCTTAACTATTAGCGGCAACGTTGTCGCGCCGACCTGCAGTACCGAAGTGGTAAATGCTCAGCTTCAACAGCGCTGCGGCAACTCCACCCACGTTTCGAGTACCGAACAAACTGTTTCATCGGTGGTGAGGGGAGTAACAACGGAACTGGTCGCTGTTCCGGGCAGCGATAATCGTCAAATTATCCTCAACCGCTACGACTAGGATACTCTCTTTCATATAGCCCACATCACTCTCATGAATGATGTGGGCTTTTTTATTTATCTTGAAAATAAATATGAATGGTAAATTACGTTAACTTATTAATTGTGTAAATAAGATTGGTTCCTGACTATTTGTTGTAATTATATTGCATTGAGTAACTTGTCTTAAATCAAAAAAACATTCCGTTTACATTGCGGTAACGATTTAAGCGTGTAGATTCTAATTACAGGAATAACACCACGTAACAAATCTAAATATGTTGATTAAGGAAGATACTATGAAACGTTCAATTATTGCTGCGGCAGTGGTAACAGGATTATTTATGAGTGGCGGGGCGTTTGCTGCTGGGGTTGAAGAAGGTACGTTAACTATTACCGGTATGGTGTCAGGTACCGCTTGTAAGTTCCTTGATACAGCAAATACCGCTACTATTAAATTAGACGATATTCCCGCTACAATACTTACTCCACTGGCCGCGGGTCAGGATACGGGGTATGGTGAAAATGAAGCAGATAAGAATTTAATTCTTGAGTGTAATAGTAGCGATAATGTCAAAATAAAAGTTGATGGTAGTGCTTTTGATTATAATAGTGTTATTGAAAATAAAGGCACAGGTCCTGCGGAGGTCGGTTTTAAATTATTTCACAAGAATGTTTTAATTACAAAAGATGGTCAGGATGAATTTAAGCTTTCAGATCTTGAACGGTTGGGTTTATCAACTGAGGGTAATACTCAATACGGGCTTCGACTTTCGGCTCGTTATGCAAAGGCTATAGG
>NZ_JAHLQZ010000296.1:0-3416 GCF_018919505.1 Citrobacter sp. S55_ASV_140 | reverse complement strand
ATCCCCAACGCTTGTTGTCCCAGTGAAGATAATTGTTTCGCTTTTTGTTTAGCCTGCTCTGACGAGCGGGATACAATAACAACCTTCGCGCCATGTTTGTGTAATTGCTCGGCGACTGCCTCACCTATACCTGCAGTACTTCCTGTTATGACAGCAACTTTATTCTGGAAATCCATAACTCCCCCTATGAAGTAGAATTGAGTCTTTGATCAGGGTTAGTATACAAATTAGCTATGACAGTTTTTGTCAGTACTCTTTCTCCTCGCAAATTCCTTCTTTTATTCTCCATTTTTTCAATAAAACTGTCCTGCTTTCACTATATAAGGAATCCAGCTGTATCATCTCTTCAATTTTGTCAGTTCTAAAATGACGAAAATCATTTCTCATCTCACACCATGCAACCAAAAGCCAGCACGACTCCATATATACCAATCCGATAGGCCATATAACCCGAGAAGAGTAAGTATCTTTCTTGTCACAATACTTTATTTTGATTCTGTGTCGCTTTTTAATAGCATTGCGGATGCCTGCAAAAAAGATCTCATTATTTTCTGAAGGACCAATCAGATAGGACTGACTTTCAATAAGATTTTGTAATTCACCGGGAATGACCGCGTGTATTTTGGCAAGTGCAGTCCTTGCGATATTTTTGAAGTCATAATCGGTATTATGTGATACCCAATTTAACCCAAGTGTAATAGCATTAATTTCTTCATGAGAAAGATTTAAGGGTGGTAAATGGAAATCAGACTTAACGATATAACCAATTCCAGCACCACCCTCAATGCACACGCCTTGATGCTGTAGCGTTTTTATATCTCTGTAAATGGAGCGCACACTTATTCCCAATCTTTCAGAGAGAGTGGATGCAGTGATTGGATATCTTTGCGCCCTTAATATCTGTAGTAATTCGAGAAGCCTTTCTGTTCTGGTCATGTTGATAAATCCATCTTAAGCCTGAGAGGCTATCTTAAATCATCTGTTGGATAAGCATCTTAATCCAAAGTTAGCGTACACACTTAAGTTGAACTGCAACATTGATTAAGGATGCTCCATTGAACTCACAGCTCAAAGAAGACAGCCAGATTTGATGGCGTTCTGGCTACGCCAACTATCAGAGTAAGAAGGCTCGAGTAAGGACAAACAACTCTTCTCAGGTCACAAAACTGAAAGCCAAGTTGTGGTTTATGACAGAAAAGTGAGAATTTCTCCCACATAGGATCTTCCAGTATTGGGCAAATCAGAAGATGATGATGGCGAGCTTTATACTAAGCGAATATACCGACACTATACCAAGTGTGACATGAGTCGTTGAAAGGAATTGAGCTAAGTGTTTGAATAGTGGCGGAGAGAGGGGGATTTGAACCCCCGGTAGAGTTGCCCCTACTCCGGTTTTCGAGACCGGTCCATTCAGCCGCTCTGGCATCTCTCCGTTTTGGTGGTTGCCATGATGCCAGGTAATTTGGCATTTTAACAGACCCAGTTCCGTCAATTTCGTTCAAGTGACGAGTTTGCGAGCAAAACGATGATTAAGTGGCCCTGGAAAGAGCAAGAAACAGCCCGAAATGACGATTGGCCCTGGGATAACGCCCTGGCTATTCCGCTTCTGGTGAATCTCACCGAGCAAGAACAAGCCAGACTAATCGCCCTGGCCGAGCGTTTTTTACAGCAAAAAAGATTGGTAGCACTTCAGGGGTTTGAGCTGGACCCGCTAAAAAGTGCGCGCATTGCTCTGCTCTTCTGTTTACCTGTTCTGGAATTGGGGATCGAGTGGCTCGATGGGTTTCATGAAGTTCTCATCTACCCTGCCCCATTTGTTGTCGACGACGAATGGGAAGACGAAATTGGTCTGGTACACAATCAACGTGTCGTTCAGTCCGGGCAGAGCTGGCAGCAAGGTCCGATAATTCTCAACTGGCTTGATATTCAGGATTCCTTTGATGCCTCAGGCTTTAATCTGATCATTCATGAAGTCGCGCATAAGCTGGATATGCGTAATGGCGATCGCGCCAGCGGAATTCCGGCGATTCCTCTGCGAGACATTGCCGGCTGGGAGCACGACCTGCATGCCGCAATGAACAATATTCAGGATGAAATCGATCTGGTAGGGGAAACCGCATGCAGTATAGATGCCTACGCTGCAACCGATCCGGCCGAATGCTTTGCCGTATTATCCGAGTATTTTTTCAGCGCACCTGAATTATTTGCTCCACGGTTCCCGGCTTTATGGCAGCGTTTCATCCTGTTTTACCGCCAAAACCCAATGCAACGGTTACGTGATAACCCCGAAGATGACCATTATCGCTCATCAAATGTGCATTAACACTGAATTTGAAGATTAATTAACCAATTGAAATGACGCGCTAATTTTACTGTTGACACCTCAGGGTGAGGTCAGTAATATGCGCCTCGTTCACACGATTCCTCTGTAGTTCAGTCGGTAGAACGGCGGACTGTTAATCCGTATGTCACTGGTTCGAGTCCAGTCAGAGGAGCCAAATTTAAGAAGCCTGCTTAAGGAAACTTGAGCGGGCTTTTTGCTTTTCAGGCTTACATAAAAGCATCCTGCATAAGCGATCTGCCTGTTGTACCGCCCCTATTTCATGTCGCATCACACCATTGATTAAAGTTATGTAAATGTAAATCGTTTAAACTTTGCAATTATTGTAACTGCTAGTGATTATCATTTATTGTACGCGAGCCAAAAGAACGAGCCCTGCTCGGTTCACTGTACGTTCCAATTACTCTGGGATATAAACGATGAATGCTCTGCCTCGCACCGGACTGCGCCGTATCACGCTTGCCTCTGCCCTGGTCTTCGCTGTTAGCCTGCCGGCTTTCGCCCAGGAAACATTAACGCTTTACACCACCCGTGAACCAGGTCTGATTCAGCCGTTACTTGATAGCTGGACAAAAACCAGCGGCATCAAAGTCAGTACGGTTTATATCAAGGATGGCATGCTTGAGCGCGTTAAAGCGGAAGGCAAAAACTCCCCTGCCGACCTGCTGATGACCGTTGATGCAGGCAATCTCCTCGATCTCGTGGAAGCCGGAGTGACCCAACCGGTAGAGTCAGAAGCGTTGAAAACCGCGATTCCAGCCAACCTGCGTGGTGAGGATAATCAGTGGTTTGCACTTTCTATGCGCGCTCGTGTGCTGTATGCCGAAAAATCAATGCCCATTGATAACTGGCATTACGAACAACTCGCCAGCCCGGAGTATAAAGGTAAAGTCTGTATCCGCTCCGGGCAGCATCCGTATAACACGGCGCTGATCGCTGCGATGATTGCCCATCACGGTGAAGCTAAAACCGAAGACTGGCTGCGCGGCGTGAAGGCTAACCTGGCCCGTAAAGCCACCGGCGGCGACCGCGACGTTGCCCGCGATATCCTCGGTGGAATTTGTGATATCGGTCT
>NZ_JAHLQZ010000295.1:0-3433 GCF_018919505.1 Citrobacter sp. S55_ASV_140 | reverse complement strand
ACCGTATACCGTGGCCGATGAGCTAAAAATAAAACGATTCACGCCTGCGGCCCGCATCTCATCAAGTAATACCAGCGTACCCGTGACGTTGTTTTCATAGTAGGCGAGGGGTTCTTTTATCGACTCCGAAACCGATTTGAGTCCCGCAAAATGAATGACATCAGTGATGTTATGGCGGGTGAAAATGTTCTTTAACGCCTGCCGATCCAAAATATCGGCGATATAGACAGTCGGTTTCCTTCCGGCGAGTTCCGCGACTCTGTCCAGCGAGACTTGACAAGAGTTCGACAGATTATCAATGACAACGACATCATCGCCTCTTTCCAGTAGTGTTAAAACAGTATGTGAACCAATATAACCTGCGCCACCAGTGACAAGAATTGCCATACAGACTCCAGATTTATGCTATCAAAACGGGCATTGATTCACGCCACTACCATAGAAAACATGCTATTGGTGAAGTCTGGTAAGGTTGTAGTTACGATATCTCACCATACATTTATAAGATATTTTTTTAAGTATAGATAAAAAACTGAACTTGTTTATTTTTGAGTCATAAACAATATAGTTATTTGAGAAGTTTAGTGTATGGACACCATCACTGTGGTTGATCGAGGAATTGATTTTCTCGATCAGGCTTTCATCGAAAACAGTATCGTTCAATGCAACTAATTCTTTGATGTAGATAGATTTTCCGTAGGTTTCAGGTGTGCACTCCTGGGTGAGAAAGTACATTTTGTTATCGACAAGGTAAGGCGCGCCGGCTCCCCGGTGGTGATGGTTGCTCACCTTCAGTGAGGGGGCAATCCGCTGCCACTCCCCAAAGATATTCTCAGCAGAGTGAATAATGATTTCATTATCCATTGTGGTGGATAAAAGATAGCAGGTTTCATTAATTGTGAGAAACACATTATCTGTTAATTCAGTATCCGATATTAAGACTTTGATTTTCTTCCAGCGTGCCGGGAATTCTACCGACTGAAACAGTATGACTTCTTTTCTTTCTGAAGACTCAGGGATCATGAAAAGCTGATCGTTGATATGAATCAGGAAAGGGAATGACAAATGACACCTTAAGTCGTCAAAGCCCTCAAGTCTAACATCATCGATTTCAGTCAGTTCACGATCCAGGACGCGGCATCTTAGCGTACCTTTCGAATTTCGAAAGCTAAAGGCTTCATAAAAAACATACAGTTTATCGGCCTTTTCAACAATAAAAGGGTCGGCCTGAAATGTATATTTCTTTTTTAACTGCTGGGCAGTAGTTTTACTCAGTATTTCCAGAGTGTTATCGGGGAATAAGTGTGAGCCATGATCCTTTAGAATCATGATGTCCCACGACTCATGATAGAAAAATGTTTTAATTATTTTTTTTATTTTCGTTTGCATTCGCGCCTACTCCTTTAATTACCTGCATCTTAACAAAAATCTCATACGAACAGCTAATTTGCTGCTGCGTACATGATATCTGTCGTAATGTTGAATGAATGCGCGAAGACCAATGCAGAAACATCAGAGGCTATTTTTAAAAATTAGGTCCGGGTGTGTTTTTTGTCTATAGCACAAAAGTAGGAAATAATTATCCAGAGCATCCTTGCTCCAGTGGAGGGTTTACTCGAAATGTACCTGCGGATTGTCAGCAAGGGAAACGTAGGTTTTGCTGTTTTTATCCAGGGTACGAATTTCACCGCTTTCGATGTCATACACCCAGCCATGCAGACGCAGCGCATTATTTCGCAGCCCAACAGCAACGGAAGGGTGCGTTTTAATATTGTTCAACTGAGCGATAACGTTCTCTTCCACCATGGCGTTAACTTTATCGATGGGATTATCCCAGGTTTTCTTCTCGACCACGGCCTTAGCTGCATCGGCATAGTGCAGCCAGTGCGCCACTGCGGGCATTGGATCGAGGGGCTGGCTATCAGCAATGGCTTTCATCGCGCCGCAATTGGAATGGCCACAGATGACGATATCCGTCACACCGAGTGCGACTACCGCATATTCGATGGTGGCGGAGACACCACCGGGTTCCGGTCCGAAAGAGGGGACGATATTGCCGGCGTTGCGGATAACGAACAACTGCCCGGGCTCTTGCTGAGTCACCAGTTCTGGCACCAGACGGCTATCGGAACAGGAGATGAAAAGCGCTTTTGGATTCTGGCTGGATGCCAGGCTGCGGAAGAGTTCCTTACGTTGAGGGAAAATCTCTTTTTGGAAGTTGAGGAAGCCCTCAATGATATGTTGCATAGCAGTGTCTCTTTTCTCTGTTTGAGCAGGTTATGATGAAGATCACACTTTCCAGTTTAACACCAGCCGACAGAAGCGAAAGAGTTTATAGCAGTTTCGCAACATTTTTGACTAATTTTTCTCCACCGTAGCGAGGGTGAAATGTGATATGCGTTCTGCCGTTCTGAGTCAACAGATGGCGGGGGTAGACTGCAAATGGGGACATTCGCAAGCCTACGCCTGGCAAAATGACATCGCTTTTTTTGCCAATAAATCGGAGTTATAGCGATAGCCAGTCATCATGGAATACCTTACATTTTTATATGTATCCACACCTCAAGGAATCATCATGTCCAGACTCCGTACTTTAGCAACGGCTTTAGTCGCCGTTGCCGCGATGACGATGTGCGCCACCCCTGTATTCGCAAACCCCGGTAACGGTAATGGTAATAGTGGCAACCATGGTAATAGCGGAAACAAGGGTAATAGTGGTAACAGCCAGAAAGGAAACGCTGGCCAAAAAAATAATGCGCATACAGAACAGCGTAAAAATTATGGCAAGCCGGATCATGTGGATAGCGACATCAGCTATAACGTGGCCAGGCAGTATGCTGTCAGATATGGTTTGACGGGGTATAAATCACTGCCGCCAGGTATTGCCAAAAATCTGGCGCGAGGAAAACCGCTTCCTCCGGGGATCGCTAAAAAAAGCGTCCCACCCTCTATGTTGAATCAACTGCCGTATTATCCTGGTTATGAATGGCAGGTCGTTGGCGACAATTTGGTGTTGATTGCACTGAGCACGGCGATTGTCACTGCCGTTATTAATGGCGTGTTTGATTGATTCGCCACGGAATTAATTGGTTCTGTTGTGCCTGCTGGACGCCCGCATTACGCGGGCTTTTTCGTTAAGTAAGGTCAGCTTCATAACCCGTACAGCTTTATTTTTCGATAAAGCGTGGCAATGCTGATCCCCAGTTCGGTCGCTGCCTGTTTTTTCCCCTCCACGCTTGCGCCAAAACGCTGGATGACATTTTCTATGGCCTCCCTTTCCGCTTGTTTTCCCTTATTAGCAAGCTGCTGAGGCTGGGCTGTCATCGACGTTTTTCTGCTGTCAGCTGCGGTGAGCAGGTAAGGAGGCAGATGGCTGGCGTTGATTCCAGCGGCTTCCCCGCGCATCACGAAAATATATTCGATAACGTTACGT
>NZ_JAHLQZ010000294.1:0-3510 GCF_018919505.1 Citrobacter sp. S55_ASV_140 | reverse complement strand
GAATGAAGACTGAATAAACCCACGCCCGACCACAGCAGGCAAAAAAGTCCCAGTATTGCCAACATGACAATACGAATAGTGAAGTTTTTCAGCAAACCCATAATAATTTCCTTGCCGTTGATGAGGAATTCGCCATCAGGCGATACTTATCCTTGTTATCGGCAGGCGGTAGAGAAGATATAATGCGTTCTTTATTTTTTTACTTTCTTAAGTCCAGGCCATATCTCTCCAGATGATATCAACATGAATGCTAATGAAATTAGCTAGCATTATTATTCAGATAACTCACCTAAATTATTTAATAATGCTTTGTTTTTTATCGTAAATATTTATTAAACCCTGCAAGAGTGCGCTCCCAAGAGAAATCAGAGTCAGTATTATCATAATGAGAGGTCGGATCATTATGAAAGCCGTGATTAACGCAGGGAGATATATAGCCTTCACACGCGGGTCTCCTTCAATAACTCGCGTAACGAATTCTGCCCAGTTTTTCATCCCAGTGTGACCTGTGAACGGAATATTCACCGAGAACCCGCTAGAATAGAAACGCTGTTTCGAAATTCACCTGCACTAAGGAGATCTCATGGCCTGGTTTGCCAATCCTGAACGTTACGAGCAGATGCTCTATCGCTACTGTGGACGCAGCGGTTTACGCTTACCCGCGCTGTCGCTGGGTTTGTGGCACAGTTTTGGGCACGTTCAGGCGCTGGAGTCACAGCGCGCCCTGCTGCGTAAAGCCTTTGATTTAGGCATCACCCATTTTGATTTGGCCAATAACTATGGGCCGCCTCCAGGCAGCGCAGAAGAGAATTTTGGCCGTTTACTGCGCGAGGATTTTGCACAATACCGAGATGAGTTGATCATCTCCACCAAGGCAGGCTACGACATGTGGCCAGGGCCGTACGGTTCTGGCGGTTCGCGTAAATACCTGCTTGCCAGCCTCGACCAGAGCCTGCAACGCATGGGTCTCGACTATGTCGATATCTTCTACTCGCACCGCGTGGACGAAAATACGCCAATGGAAGAGACCGCCTCAGCGCTGGCCCATGCGGTGCAAAGCGGTAAAGCGCTGTATGTCGGCATTTCATCCTATTCCCCGGAACGAACGCAAAAGATGGCCGAACTGCTGCGGGAATGGAAAATTCCACTTCTTATCCACCAACCCTCTTACAACCTGCTTAATCGCTGGGTAGACAGCAGTGGCTTGCTGGATACGCTGGAAGCTAACGGCATGGGCTGCATTGCCTTTACGCCGCTGGCCCAAGGACTGCTGACGGGGAAATACCTCAACGGCATCCCGGAAGGTTCACGTATGCAGCGTGAAGGGAAAAAAGTCCGTGGGCTAACAGAAAATATGCTGACGGAAGAAAACCTTAGCAGCCTGCGTTTGCTCAATGAGATGGCGCAACAGCGCGGACAGTCGATGGCGCAAATGGCTTTAAGCTGGCTGCTAAAAGACAACCGGGTCACTTCGGTATTAATTGGCGCCAGCCGACCGGAGCAACTGGAAGAAAACGTTCAGGCATTGGCTAATCTGACGTTCAGCGCCGAAGAACTGGCGCAGATCGATAAACACGTCGCTGATGGCGAGCTGAACCTGTGGCAAGCCTCATCTGACAAATAGCCGTTCGTCACTCCGTGCCGGGTAGCCATGTAGATCTACCCGGCCATGGTAACGCGCAATGACCTTATACTTCTTCTGCTTTGAGCTGTGGACGCTGGTATTCCGGCCACACCAGCGCGACGAGCGCAGGGTAAGCCTCCAGGCTGAACTCCCTGAAGCACTGACGTAAGTTGAGCACATCCAGATCGGCATGCGGGACCTTCTCCCCGCTGAGACAGCGTTTTTTTATATTGTCGTAATATTTATACACCGCAGAGTTAAGGTCGCTACAGCGCCGCTGCGCATCAAATAAGCCAGGCGTCTCATTCAGCTCCGCCATCGTCATCCGTTTGATCGTCGAGTGGATAAAATCGATATATTCGTGATTAACCCGCCAATACCATACCGGGGTAATCGAATTCATCAATACAGAAAAATGATCTTCACCCTCTTCTTTACTCAAGATTTCCGGCTGGTGTCCAGCGTTACCATTTTCTGCATAGCGGTTTTTATTTGCGCTGCGCATCAACAAAAGCACCCCGCAGGTAAGCAATAGCAGGGTAATAACAGAATAAAATATACTGTTCATATACTGGCTCCATTTTTTTTGATTTTAAAATTACGCCATGCTATTGTCAACGCAGCCTGACATATTAAAAACAATACAGTATTGGCATCAAAGGATATTTCAACATGCTTCCCGAGCATCTTGTTCCCGCGCATTATCATTTATCTCAAACATCGACTAATACCTTCCCCACAGAAAACAGTGAAAATTTGACTCAGGGAAAGAGAACATTAAGCGATTATGAAGCAGATATTTTGATCAGCGCTACAGCGACCGGCCAGGCGCGCAATATGTTGTTTGAAGAGTGCGACCGTCATTTAAAAGAGCGTTTGTTTTGCGCGGCAAAGATTGAGTCATTCACGCGCTTGCTCAATTCATTGCAAGCAGAAGGCGACATTAATGCACAAGAATTAAGTAAAATTTTGACCGAAAAAACAGCCATCATTAATGAGCAAGGCAATAAAATTTGGCTTAATTTAATTACCCGCGAATCCAGCGATCCTATTTTTTATTCTCTGGAAGAGAAATAAAATGAAAGATGTTGAGGATAATAATGTTTATTTGGCTTTAGATGACCATAAAAGTGATGAGTTTGTCTTAAAGCAGAATTTAGCCATCCTGATTGCCAATAAAAACGCAACACTGGAAAGCGTTGCCCAGGAAATGGTTTCTATACCCGCCGCGCTGGTGCGGATGAAATGGCAAAATCGCAGTGAAATTTATGCGCTACAGGCGAAAGAAGAGATCTATGGCGCCGCGATTGAGGCCATCATAGCCCAACAACCCGAACTGCGGGATAAAATCATGGCCCGGCTGGAGAGCACCTACCAGCATATACTCGCGCGAGAAACGGCCACCTTACGCCTGACGCGCAAGCTGTCCGAAGGCAGCTACGAACCGACCAGGATAACCACGGTCGCGTTAGATGAAAACAGATAAGAACAGGTTTGTGGGGCGTGGAATCAGGATAAGCAGGCCGGGTAGGTGAAAACCACTACCCGGCGAGAAAGTTACTTCGCTTTCACGGTCTCTTCACCGACCAGACCAATCTTCAGGAAACCCGCCTGATGCAGCGAGTCCATTACCTTCATCATGGTTTCATAATCGACGGTCTTATCCGCGCGGAAGAAAATTGTGGTGTCTTTCTTCCCTTCTGTCAGCGTATTGAGCTCGCTAATCATGGTTTCATCCGTCACCTGATTGTTGCCGATAAACATACTCTTATCGGCTTTGACTGACAGATAAACCGGTTTTTCGGGACGCGGCTGCGGCGTACTGGTGGAGGCAGGGAGATTCACCTTCACATCTACTGTTGCCAGCGGCGCGGCCACCATAAAGA
>NZ_JAHLQZ010000293.1:0-3529 GCF_018919505.1 Citrobacter sp. S55_ASV_140 | reverse complement strand
TTGCTGAAATATGCCGTTGCTGGCATTCAGTTCTTTTAAATAGACTTCGCTTGTCAGGACAAATTCTTGGTTGCCGTCATGCTTGATGAACAGGATGAGATTAGCCACCAACAAACATTGCATACCCGTCAGATACTCACGCTGCAACCGCTCCACATTGCTTATTTTCAGTTTGAGCGCTTCCCGGAGATCGTCAGATCCAAACCAACTGGTTGGTTCAAATTGTTCAATTTCTCGATATGCCTGAGTGATATCCTTTTCAAGATGCTTAACCTGCGAGCGTACTTCCTGCGCGCTTTTGGCCAGGTTGAGTAGTGACTCTTTGGTGATAATGTCATTACGGCTCAGTAATAAACCGATAATATTGAGATGTTCATGGAAAGCCTGGATCTTCGCGAGGCGCGATTGTTCAAGATGGCTTTTAATCGAATCGATCTTTTGTTCGATGATCCGCAGTCTCTCATTAATATCGGCAAGATGTTTTTGGGCCAGAAGTTGTGACGCGATATTAAAAACCAGGCTGGCATTGACCAGCGACTTCAGATTTTCAGCTTCGTGAAATCGGGCTTGCGCGCCAATTTTGTTGGTGTCTGGATTAAGTACCGCGCCGATTGCTCCGCTGCCATCTTTCGCCTGTACCAGTTGGCTGTATTCGAAAGAACAGGTCATTAATTGTGTCGCGTTACCTGCAAAGGCAGTGGCGACGGTGGGTACGCTACTGAGCCAGTGGTTCAAGAGTGAAATGCTGCTGGGATCAAGTTCCGTCTGCGAGTCCTGTTGCGTAATATCTTGCCAGTATCCAGGCTGGCTGTGTATTTTCACCAGGGGATTATTTTGCGCGTCGACGATGTCCACCTCGAAGGCCGCTTCTTGCTCAGCTATCTGATTGTTGTTCGCTAAAGTTGACATAGGGTGAATTCTGCTGGGTTAGTTACGGTATTTTTACTGCGCTACTTTGGGCGAGTAAAGCATGTTGAGCATCGCGATATGGGCAATGAAAGGAATTGTTACCCGGTATGCCTCCCCAAGCGTTTGGTTAGCAAGGCCAATCGTACTGACGATAGCAGTGACGGGATGTAAGCGGAGTGCGGCAAATGCCGCTACGCTTGCCGCAGTTGACAGGCCGATAACAACCCCTTTATCGTTGATGCGCAGATTATCCTGCATCTTGAAAAAACCGGAGACAACTTTCGTTTCTGTGCAGCGCTCCCAACGTTCATGATCGGCTAATGACTGCCAGTCATCACCAAACAAACTTAGGACGATTTCCCGCTCTTTTGTGGCGTTATTTTTTTTCTTGCTGTCTTTGCCATTGAGCTTTTTATGAACATCGGTTAATAACTCAGAATAAGGCAACGGCTCACTGCGGAAAATATTAACGAGCGAGTGTCCGCCATATTCCTGCAATTCATGTAGCAGATGCCGCAGACCATGCTCGCTGTAATCCCGTTCTGCCTTCTCTTCGAGTAGTAAGTCCTTAACGGACGATGATAATGCTACCCGGCCCTTGCCGTTGTCTGTCAGAACGTCGACCAGATAGTCAATGTGATTGAGGGAGGTTTTTTTCAGTAACGACAGGATATGTGGGTCACATTTGACCGGTTGTTCCATTTTTATGGATTCCTTCATCATGAATAACGTATAGAAAACGATAGAGAGTATTGTACAGATATGTTGGGGAGGGGGGGAGGTTGTTTTTTGTAGCCTGTAATGTGAGACCTGGAAACATGTAACGATGATGATATTTACGGTCTCCTTTTTAGCATTTAATTTTTAAATTTTATTTAAGAGTGGGCTTTTAAGCTATTAATCAACGCTAATGCGGCCCAGCAGAGGAAATACCCCCGGTCAGCGTATTTTAATCGACAATCGACCTGGTCGGTGCGGCGAAACGGGGGGCGAGAGTAGTTAACAATATTGTCAGCGATGATTTTGCCGTTAGGGATCACCACCTTTTTACTATCAGCGGTGAGTAGGGTGGTTGAGAAAAGATGCACTTTTTCAACTGTCCCGGTGACAGTGCCAATCTGCACGATTTCTTCGGCGCGGAAAGGTCGCAGGGAAACCAACAATACACCAGCGGTGATGTTGGATAGCATCGCTGTGCCCAGTGAGTCATTCAATACCGCTTCGAATTTTCGGGAATAATGTAAAACCCTGCATCGTATTACCTTGTTGAATATAAAAAGCCAAAATCTTATATATATGTAATTACATTTTAAATATTAATGTGTGCGTTATTTATATTAACTAATGCTATCGGTGAGTGACTATTTGAACTGTATTTACGTTTATTATCTCCAATACACAGAAACATAGTAACTCAGTGCGAATAGTGTGGTGACGAGGAGCGAAAATATTGCGCAATTGTACGGAAATCAAAAAATGATTTGCTGGGGGAGTATGTGGCATTATAAAAGTAGTGACGGGAGGGAACACAAATCCCTTACCGGATGGTTAACTGTCAGACGATTAGCCATCCGGTAAGGAATCTTGAGGGTCAGGACATCAACGCGGTCTGCGAGCGATTAACGTGGGGCTGTTTGTGCTGGGGAGGTCTGTTGCGGCAGGGTTAGCTGCTGAGATTCTTTTTTGTCCTGGTGGTGATGCCACGCACCAATGGCGGAGTAGACGAAGCGTCCGAAGAAGAAGAGGAAGCTGATAAGCAGTACGATCCGGATCATGCGACTGTTAAATCGGTGTCGTTTGCGTAGGCTGGTAACCTGGCTCACAAAAGGTTCCTTGTAGTGTACCCGACATGGGCGATACTCACATTAAGGCATACTGTGAGGGAATGGTCAATTCTTCGTTATGTAAAATTGCTTCAGTTGTTTTATCCCCTTATGTTATGGAAATTAATATGATTATTTGCGCGAATAATGAATTAACGATAAAAAATAATGAAAAGAGTAATAATTGATTAATGAGGGGCATTTTTTTTGATATGTATCAAACGTCGGCCTTTGCTGACAACTAGAATTGATGAATCAATATGATGTATTACTTTAACGATTTAAAGTCAGGTGGGATGCCTGTCTGAATACCCCCTACAGGATGTGTGGGATTCTACTGAGCATCTATGAAACTCAATAAAAAATATATTGGTATTAGAGATAGATGGTGGGCGTTACCTCTCATCTTGCCTTCTTTGCTGTTGCCTATATTGAGCACTGCCAACACCTATGCCCATATTAGTACGGGGACCGTAATACTTTTCTATCTGCCATTGGCGCTGATGATTAGTCTGATGCTCTTTTTTGGCTGGGCGGCATTGCCAGGAATTATCATTTCCATAATCTGGTATAAATATCCGCAGGTTGGACTATTTGAAACACTCTCAATAATTTCTCACTTTATAGTTACGCTAGTGCTTAGTTGGGGCGGGTATAAGGTATTCGTTCCCCGACGCAACAATGTTTCCCACGGCGATTCTCACCTGATGTTTCAGCGAATGTTCTGGCAGGTGTTCTGCCCGGCAACGCTGTTTCTGATTCTCTTCCAGTTTGCCGCCTTTGTGGGCGTCTATGAG
>NZ_JAHLQZ010000292.1:0-3572 GCF_018919505.1 Citrobacter sp. S55_ASV_140 | reverse complement strand
ATCAAAGACTGGTGCTGACTGAAAGTGAAAACCGCATGGCGGGGATGCCATGCGGCAATGTGGTTACTGACTGAAGAAGGCGCGCTGTATAGCCAGTTCAACGCCGCGTACTTCAGCCAGGCCCTTAAGGCGACCAATAGCGGAATACCCTGGGTTAGTTTTCTTTTTCAGGTCATCAAGCATTTGATGACCATGGTCGGGTCGCATGGGGATAAGTGAGGCGTTGCCTTCAGCTTTACGCCGCTGTTCTTCTTCGACTATCGCTTTCACTACGCTGTACATATCGACATCACCGGAGAGATGCGCTGCCTCATGGAAGGTTTTGGGATTCTCTTCGCGTTGTGTGGAACGCAGGTGCGTAAAGTAAATTCGCGGACCGAACTGTTTGATCATCTCAACCAGATCGTTGTCTGCGCGGACGCCGTAAGATCCGGTACACATCGTAAAGCCGTTGGCCGCACTGTTTACGGTATCCACCATCCACTGCATATCTTCTATAGTAGAAACGATGCGCGGCAGGCCAAGAATCGGGCGCGGTGGATCGTCAGGATGAACCGCCATTCGTACTCCTACCTCTTCAGCGACTGGGATAATGGCTTTCAGGAACCAGGCGAAATTTTCCCGTAGGACCGCTTTGTCGATATCTTTATAGGTTGCAAGGTGGCTACGGAATTGGTCCAGCGTATATCCTTCCTCGGCACCTGGCAGACCGGCAATGATATTGCGCGTCAGCCGGGCTTTGTCCTCTTCGCTCATATCCGCAAAACGCTGGTGAGCCTGGGCAATTTCCTCCGCGTTGTAGTCCGCTTCCGCACCAGGGCGCTTGAGGATATGCAATTCAAATGCGGCAAACTCAATCTGGTCAAAGCGCAGAGCCTTTGAACCGTCGGGTAGCACATACTCCAGGTCGGTACGGGTCCAGTCCAGAACCGGCATGAAGTTGTAGCACACAGTAAAGATGCCGCATTGGGCGAGATTGCGCAGCGTCTGCTGGTAATTCTTGATCCACAGATCGTACTGGCCCGTGTGGGTCTTGATGTCTTCATGGATCGGCACGCTTTCCACGACCGACCAGACCAGACCGGCTTTTTCTACGATCTCTTTGCGTTTGAGAATTTCTTCTACGGACCAGACTTCACCGTTTGGAATATGGTGCAGCGCAGTTACCACACCCGTTGCACCAGCTTGACGAACATCGGACAACGATACGGGATCGTTTGGGCCATACCAACGCCAGGTTTGTTCCATCGCTTTATCTCCTGGAAAAATTAATGAAAGGTCGCATTGATCTTCAGATAGCGTTCCGGGTATTGATCAAGTTCCTTCACGGCGTCAGGCACATCATCAATATTCACTACCTTGCTGACGACATCCGCGGGATTAATGTTCAGCGTGGCCAGCATTTGTAACGCCTCTTCGAATTCACCTGCACTGGTACGCGATCCGCGCAGATCCAGTTCCTTAAACGTGATCAGGTTAGTGGGTAACGATGTCTCCTGTTTTGGCCAGCCGGTGAAAGCAATACGACCTGCAAATGACGCAAGATCCAGAGTTTCGCGAATTGCACTGTTGGCGCCAGATGCTTCGACTACAACCTGCGCCATCGTCCCCTGCGTGATCTCTTTGATCGCCTCAATTACCCGGATGTTCGACGGATTGATGACGTAAGGCACGCCCAGTGATTTTGCGTACTGAAGTCGTTCGTCCACGATATCGATCAGAATGGGTGTCGCACCGTAGCGCAATGCGCTCAGTGCCGCCATCAGGCCAATCGCACCGGCACCAATAATGGCGATATGCTCTCCGGCCGTCAGTTTGGCGCGATGTAGCGCATGCAGTGCGATAGTCAGTGGTTCAGCTAACGGAGCCATCTCTGAGGCGACATCATCAGGGATTTTGTGAATTAAATGTGCGGGGTGAGCAACCACCTCCTGCATTGCGCCATCAATATGCACACCAATTACTTTTAGATTTTCACAACAATTTGTTCTGCCTACTGAGCAAGGGTAGCAATGACCACAATAAATATAAGGATCAACAATAACGCGATCACCTTCTTTAATATTTGCTGGCATGCCCTTGCCTTGTTGAATAACAATGCCAGTGACTTCATGTCCAATAATACGTGGATAGGTTACTAATGGGTTAGTACCACGAAATGCACCAATATCAGAGCCACATATCCCAGCAGCATCAACTTTTATTAGTACTTCATTATCTTTCTTTTCCGGATAATCAACCCAACGGGTTTCAATTTCACCAGGTTTATTGATGTAAACAGCTTTGACTTTCATTTGTTTTTAATCCTTTATTTTTGACAAATACGAATACCAGACAGCTGGAAACAATCGCAATAGCCCCAGCCAGATAGAATGCGTAATCATATTTACCGCTAAACTGGACAATAAACCCGGTGACCAGAGGGCCAATAATTCCGGATATATTTGCCAGTCCATGCATGGCACCACCGACGCTGCCCACTTTATCTTTGTGCACGACATCCTGAATAACTGCCCAATATATAGGTCCAGTCAAATACAGCAGGAATAACGAGACTGACATCAGTCCAACGGCACTGCCGATAGTCGTAACCGTTCCTGAAACCGCCACACAGATCGCCGCGCCAGCCAGGCAAACACCGAGAATAAGACGGCGAGAAAGTAGGGCATTTCCTGTAATGCGATAGATAAAATCAGAACATACTCCGCCCAATACCATACCGATCGCGCCAATTACCCACGGGATGACGGTTGCAATACTAATTTCTTTAATATCAAGGTGTAGAGAGTGGTTAAGATAGCTTGGAAACCAGGTCAGGAAGAAAAAGAGTATGTAGTTATAACTGAAGAAGGCCAGTGTCGTTGCCCACACCATAGGCTGCTTCATGTAGTAACCGAGAGAAGGCATCGCTTTACCGTCATCCGCTAAAATGATGTCATCATGGTTTTCAAAATCGACACGTTCTTCCGGGGCGAGGTGTTTACTTTTTGAAGGTTTATCACTGGCAGTGAAATACCATAGTAATACCCAGACTAAACCGAACAGGAAAATGATACCGAATGCCGGACGCCAGCCTAATGAAAGCGCCAGCATGCCAACTACCGGACCAGAAATCGCGCCACCTAACGGTGAACCTGCGCTAAAAATACCAATCGCAGTTGCAGATTCCTTGCGTGAAATCCAGTTATTGATGATTTTATTTCCGGCCGCGCTGACCGGTCCTTCAGCCATGCCGAATAACACGCGAACAGCCAGCATAGTCCATAAGCCAGTAACCAGACTGGTCATCCCACAAAATAATGACCAGAGTAACGCGGCGACCAGAAATACTGTCTTGGGGCCAAATCTGTCACTGGCCCAGCCACCGATAAAGTTAAATAGAGCATAACCAACAAAGAATGCGCTGAATATCATACCCATCTCAGCAGCATTGAATCCTAATTCCTTTTCGATGAGTGGAGCAGTGATCGACAATGCTGAACGATCCATATAGTTAAGCATGTAAACTATAAAAAGAAGAAAAACGATAAGCCATCCCATTGTTTTTCTTTTCATGATATATCCTCTTATTG
>NZ_JAHLQZ010000291.1:0-3588 GCF_018919505.1 Citrobacter sp. S55_ASV_140 | reverse complement strand
GGCTTAACAAGGGGCATCGCATTTAAAATCGCCTGTCGGCGCCAGTTAAAAAATCGCATCCTTACTTGTACCTGATAGCCGGATTAATGGCGGCGTAGAGTACATCCACCACTAAATTAATAAGAATAAACTCCAGAGAGAATAACAGCACCTCGGCCTGTATCACCGGGTAGTCGCGCATTTCGACTGAGTCCACTAACAGTCGTCCAAGCCCTGGCCAGTTAAACACCTTCTCAACCACGATTGAGCCGCCGAGTAAAAAACCAAACTGTAGCCCCATCATGGTAACCACCGGGATCATCGCGTTACGCAGACCATGTTTTAACACCACCCAGGTTTCACTCACCCCTTTAGCTCGCGCGGTGCGCATATAATCTTCACTGAGCACATCGACAAACGAAGCACGGGTAAAGCGGGCCAGCACCGCAGCCACCGCCGCCCCCAGCGTAATAGACGGGAGGATATAGTGCAGCCAGGTGTCAGCGCCCACGGTGGGCAACCAGCCGAGTTCAACGGAAAATATCTGCATAAGCAGCATGCCGAGCGCAAAAGCCGGAAAAGAGATCCCGGTGACCGCCAGCGTCATACTTAACCTGTCCGGCCAGCGATTACGCCACACGGCGGCGATAATCCCCGCCGTCATGCCAAATAACACTGCCCACGCCATACTGGCAATTGTCAGCCATAGCGATGGCATAAAACGGCTGGCAATCTCTTCCGCAACCGGGCGGCGAGAAACCATCGAGGTTCCAAAATCGCCCTGCAACACGTTGGTCATGTAATGCCAGAACTGAATATGCAGCGGTTGGTCCAGACCCAGTTGCTTACGCACCAGTTCAATCACCTCAGCGTCAGCTTCCGGTCCGGCAATCAGCCGGGCCGGATCGCCGGGTAGCAGGTGAACAAATAAAAACACCAGCACCGCCACAATCAACAGCGTTGGGATCAACCCCAGCAGGCGCTTGAAAACATAGTTAAGCATCACGCTCCCTTCGCCGGCCCCTGCATTACGGGGCCGAATGCATCGCTTATTTTAAATCCGCATCATCAAAGCTAAATCCGGTATCCGGCATGATCCAGAATCCCGTCAACCTGGTGCTGTGCGCCGAAATCAGTTTTTCAACCACCAGCGGGATCCACGGCGACTCTTTCCAGATGATATCCTGCGCATCTTTGTACAGCTTCGCTTTCTGCGCCGGATCGTTGGTTTGCAAAGCCGCGGCTAAATCACTGTCCACCTGCTTATTGCTGTAGAACGCCGTGTTAAACAGCGTCGGCGGCCAGTTTTGTGATGCAAATAGCGGCGACAGCGCCCAGTCCGCTTCACCTGTAGAAGCAGACCAGCCGGTGTAGAACATCCGCACTCCGCTCTCTTTCTGCGCTTTACCTTCAACTTCCGCCGCTCGCTGACCAGCGTCCATCGCCGTTACCTGCGCCTTAATGCCCACCTGTGCCAACTGCTGCTGGGTAAATTGCAGTACTTTCTGCGCGGTACTGTGGTTATGCGAAGACCATAGCGTGGTGGTAAAACCATTAGGGTAACCCGCTTCTTTCAGCAACTCGCGCGCTTTCGCCGGATCGTAAGGCCACGGCGTATAGCTTTGCGCATAGGCAATCGATGGCGGGAGAACACCGGTGGCAGGCGTCGCGTACCCGGCAAAAGCGACTTTCACCAGCGCCTGACGGTTGATGGCATAATTCAGCGCCTCACGCACCTTCGGGTTATCGAACGGTTTTTGCGTGACGTTCATGCTGATATAGCGCTGCATGATAGACGGACTGGCCACCAGTTCCAGGTTTTTGTTCTTCGCCAGTAGCGCCGCCTGCTCGTAAGGGATCGGGAAGGCAACCTGCGCTTCCCCGGTCTGCAGCATGGCCGCACGCGTGTTGTTGTCGGTCACCGGACGCCAGGTAATCGTGTCAAGCTTTGGCAACCCTTGCTGCCAGTAGCCCGCGAACTTCTTAACCTTCACAAAATCCGTCTGATTCCAGGTTTCAAGCTGATACGGTCCGGTGCCGACAGGATGAAAGCCGATCTCCTTACCGTATTTCTCCAGCGCGGCAGGCGAAATCATCGCCGTTGCCGGGTGCGCCAGAATATTGATGAATGCCGAGAACGGTTGCTTCAGCGTAATCTTCACCGTCGACGGGTCGACAACCTCGGTTTTATCAATATTCTTATACAGGTTGTAGCGTTTCAGATGGTTTTCCGGATTACTGGCCCGATCGAGGTTAGCTTTGACCGCATCGGCGTTGAAGTCAGTGCCATCCTGAAACTTCACGCCCTGACGCAGCTTAAGGGTGTAAGTCAGGCCATCATCAGAAACCGTATAACTCTCCGCCAGCACATTTTTCAGCTTCATCTCTTTATCAAGGCCAAACAGCCCTTGATAAAACGACTTTGCTACCGCCTGCGACAACGTGTCGTTCGCGTCATAGGGGTCGAGCGTGGTGAAATTAGATCCCACCGCCACCACCACATCTTTGGCGGCCCAGCTCGGTGCGGCGGTCAGCGCCGAGGCCACTCCCACAGCAACCAGCCATTTTCGAGCAACAATTTTTGTCATGTTATTCTCCTTAAACCCTGTCTGCCTGTTATAAACGCGAAAGCGCATTTTCTGGTTGTGGACGCGCGACATAATGCCCCGGGCCAACTAATTGTAGTGACACGGGGGAAATCTCTTCGCCGCGCTTGCGGATATTGCTGGGGATATCATCCGATAACAGCACGCGCTGGGGCCGATGATGTGATGGATCGGCAACCGGTACTGCCGCCATCAGTTTGCGCGTATACGGATGCTGTGGATTTTCAAATACCGCCCGCCGGGTGCCGATCTCGACGATCTGCCCCAGATACATCACCGCCACACGGTGACTGATCCGCTCCACTACCGCCATATCGTGGGAAATAAACAGGTATGCGATCCCCATTTCGCGCTGCAGGTCGAGCAACAAGTTGATAATTTGCCCACGAATCGAGACATCCAGCGCCGAGACCGACTCATCGGCAATAATTACCTTGGGATTGAGCGCCAGCGCCCGGGCAATGCA
This sequence comes from Citrobacter sp. S55_ASV_140, assembly GCF_018919505.1. Taxonomy (NCBI): domain Bacteria; kingdom Pseudomonadati; phylum Pseudomonadota; class Gammaproteobacteria; order Enterobacterales; family Enterobacteriaceae; genus Citrobacter; species Citrobacter sp. S55_ASV_140. The sequence continues at coordinate 537 of NZ_JAHLQZ010000291.1, read as the reverse complement.
GATACGCTGACGCTGACCGCCGGAAAACTCGTGCGGATAGCGCCAGGCATGCTCAGGGAGCAATCCTACGCGCTCAAGCAGCCAGGCAACCCGTTTTGCCGCCGCATCGCCTTGCAGTAATCCATGCACCCGTAACGGCTCTAAAATGGAATATCCCACCGTCTGGCGAGGATCGAGCGATGCATAAGGGTCCTGGAAGATGAACTGAATGTCCCGGCGCAGCGGCTGCAGTTTGCTGGCGGCGAGGGTATCAATCCGCTGTCCGTTGAAGATGATCTCTCCACGCTGAGACTCAACCAGGCGCAGCAACGCCCGCCCGGTGGTGGATTTGCCGCAACCCGACTCGCCCACCAGCGAGAGCGTTTCTCCCGGCCACAGGTCAAAGCTGACGTTTTCCACCGCGTGCACCTCACGGGTTACCCGGTTAAGAATGCCGCTGCGCAGAGGAAAACGCGTCACCAGATTGCGTACCCGTAGGATAGGCTCGCCTTCAACCACGGTGTCCTGCTCGGTTTGCGGTTCAACATGACTGGGATC
>NZ_JAHLQZ010000290.1:0-3590 GCF_018919505.1 Citrobacter sp. S55_ASV_140 | reverse complement strand
CCTGCGTCGTAAGCTGCCAGAGCGTAAAGATGGGCATCCGTGGTTTAAAACGCTGCGTGGTCGCGGCTACCTGATGGTCTCCGCTTCATGATAGGGAGTTTAACCGCACGCATCTTTGCCATCTTCTGGTTGACGCTGGCACTGGTGTTGATGTTGGTACTGATGCTACCCAAGCTCGACTCACGTCAAATGACCGAGCTACTGGACAGCGAGCAGCGCCAGGGGTTGATGATTGAGCAACACGTTGAAGCTGAACTGGCGAACGATCCACCCAACGATTTGATGTGGTGGCGTCGCTTGTTTCGGGCGATAGACAAGTGGGCGCCGCCAGGACAGCGGTTATTACTTGTTACCACGGAAGGACGCGTGATCGGCGCAGAACGCAACGAAATGCAGATCATTCGTAACTTTATTGGTCAGGCCGATAACGCCGACCATCCGCAAAAGAAAAAATACGGTCGCGTTGAGATGGTCGGGCCTTTTTCCGTCAGAGATGGTGAAGATAACTACCAGTTGTATCTCATTCGACCTGCCAGCAGCTCGCAATCTGACTTTATCAACCTGCTGTTCGACCGACCGCTGTTGTTGCTGATCGTCACCATGTTAGTCAGCTCTCCGTTATTGCTCTGGCTTGCCTGGAGTCTGGCGAAACCGGCGCGTAAGTTGAAAAACGCGGCAGATGAAGTGGCCCAGGGCAACCTGCGCCAGCATCCGGAACTGGAAGCCGGTCCGCAGGAGTTTCTGGCGGCGGGCGCCAGCTTTAACCAGATGGTGACGGCGCTGGAGCGGATGATGACCACGCAGCAACGCCTGCTGTCGGACATCTCTCACGAGTTGAGAACGCCGTTGACGCGTCTGCAACTGGGCACTGCCCTGCTGCGTCGTCGTAGTGGCGAGAGCAAGGAGCTGGAGCGCATTGAAACAGAAGCGCATCGGCTGGACAGCATGATCAACGACCTGCTGGTGATGTCACGTAATCAGCAGAAAAACGCGCTGGTCAGTGAAACGGTGAAAGCCAATCAGCTATGGGGCGAAGTGCTGGATAACGCCGCCTTTGAAGCCGAGCAAATGGGTAAATCGCTCACGGTGAATTTCCCGCCGGGTCCGTGGCCGCTGTACGGTAACCCAAATGCGCTGGAAAGCGCACTGGAAAACATTGTGCGCAACGCCCTGCGCTATTCACACACGCAGATTGAAGTGGGCTTCGCGGTGGATAAAGACGGGATCACCATCACCGTGGACGACGATGGTCCGGGTGTTAGCCCTGAAGACCGGGAGCAGATTTTCCGTCCGTTCTATCGTACCGATGAGGCGCGCGATCGCGAGTCTGGCGGAACGGGGCTGGGTCTGGCGATTGTGGAAACCGCGATCCAGCAGCATCGTGGCTGGGTGAAGGCCGAAGACAGCCCGCTGGGTGGTTTACGGCTGGTGATTTGGTTACCGCTGTATAAACGCGCTTAACAGGCTTCCCCGGTCACGTATTGCCGGGGAAGCACTCACATTATGCAGTTGCGGTCGCAGCCGCTAGCTTTTGCTTTTTAATCCGCTTCACCAGGATTGTCGAACAGATAAAGCCCATTAAGCTGAACGCAATCATCACGCTAAAGACATAGTTGTAGCCCGTGATGCCGCTATTGGTGTCCAGCAAATAGCCGTATAACGTGTACGCAAACATGGCGGGCATATAACCGATGATGCAACCAAACGCCATTGCCGAACCGGCATACTCACGTGGCGTACCAATCTCATCCATTGGCGCGAAGAAAATCGCACGCTGTGAGAAGATAATCGCCCCGAATCCTAATGTTGCGGCCATACCGATATACACGTTCATTGTTTGATGCGGTAACTGCATGAAAACAAGCATCGCAACGGCAGAGATCAGAAAGGTCCATTTCAGGTACACCGTCGGCGATTTAGCAACCTTATCCGCCAGCAGCCCACCAATCGGCCCTCCTACCATTTTTAACGCATACTGGTTGATGATGCCGTACGCGCCGACCAGTGCTACCGGCAACATGTAGATGTCTTTTAAGAAGGGGATAAAGTAAGTCAGCCCACAATATGCGGCGTAAACGAAGAAAATCCCTAAAGAAGCCAACCAGACGTTAGGGCAGGACAAAACATGTTTAATACCCTTTAACACTTCCATATTGGCACTGGTATTCTCGCCGCCTTTCACTTTGTCGTCATCGACAATAAAGTACGTCACAATACCTGCCGCAAGCGTAATGACCGTATAAAACAACAGACCCGCCTGCATTCCCGCTTTGCCTTCACCAAACTGAACAAAAACAAACAGGGCGCCAGAAGCGACGATGACATCCACCACGCCGCGTCCGGCTTCTAAAAAGCCAAACATGCGGCCTTGTTCTTCTTTCGTACCCAGCAGACGTACGGCTTTCAGCAATACCGGCCAATACACCACATCGGCAAAAAACGCCATTGCGGCAAAGCAAATGAGATAACCGGTAAATGACGGTAGCGTTGCCAGATATAAACCGCAAAGCCCTACGCCGATCAGACCAAAGGGTAATAATATTTTCTTAGAATAACGGTCTGCAATATAGAGCGAAAGAAACAGTCCGGTTGTCTGAACAATCGTATAAACCGTAAAGCTTAAGCCAATCTGCGTATTGGTTAAACCCCAGTCATTTTGCATTGGCACATAGAAAACATCTTTCATACTTGAAAGTTTGAATATTGTGCCGCCGCCTAAAATCAAAAAACAAAGCCTTGCCCATTTATTCATGAACATGAGTAAACCCTCATTGCTTGTTGAGAGAAATATCCAGATTAAATTATATAATTAATAAAATTGTAGAGTTATTTTCATAACCCTTTTCGCATTTAGTAAAATTTTAAAAAGTTATTGATTACCTATAAATTTATTACACAAGCCACGAATATATTTTATTTGAGCCAGAGCATGTTCTTTTTCCTGCGCCAGTCGCGCATCAATCATGTCAGCGTCAGGTAGCGGCGTATAACTTGCATCGCGCCATGGGATCCAGGGATTATCACCTTCATCATCGAAACGAAATGCCGGTGCATAATATTCAACCTCTTCTTCCAGACCAAAAGCATGTACTTGCGGTTTATCTTCACCTAAGAGTAATAATGCTTTGAGCATCTCTTCCATGGGTAAGTCGCCGTATCCAGAACGACAAGCCTCATGCCCCCAGCCTTTACCTTCTTTAATAATTTTAGCGTCTTTGATATGTACCTGAGTGATCAGAGGAGACATAACCTCTAACGCAGAAAGCGGCTGCTCATTGGCATTAATCATGTTGCCAAAATCAAACAGAATAGAGAGATTCTTCATTCCACTATTCTTAACCAGCGTCACCAGCTCATGGCCTTGCAGATCTTCATGCTGCTCGATGGTAAAGCTTAGGCCGCAATCATCATACTGAGACAACCACGCAATATCATTGGCGATCTTCGCCATAACATCGTTGAGATGCCCTTCATAGCGCGGGTAGAAACGAACTGACGTTGCGCCAGTTGCCACGGCAATACGGATCGCATCCGTCAACGTCGCCTTGTCCGATGCGCTCGTTTCGATATGCACATCCAAATTATATTTT
>NZ_JAHLQZ010000028.1:0-36742 GCF_018919505.1 Citrobacter sp. S55_ASV_140 | reverse complement strand
ATTGGTCAGATCGGCGCGGGCACCGTTCGTGCGCCGCTGGCCTGCTTTGAGCTGGCTCTGGAAGCGCTGGCTGAAAGTATGGGCATTAGCTAAGAGAGCCGCGCATGATGATCATCCGTCCTCTGATGGGCAGTCAGCAGTCTCCGGATTTTCGCCAGTCATGGCAGCTATCCGGGATCTGGCGGCGCTCGATTAACCTTGTGGCCGAAGGGGGCGCACTGTTAACGCTGCACCGCCAGGGCAGTGGTTTTAGCCCGGGAGGATGGGTGATCCGTGCGCCTGACTTTGATGCGCTGCGTACGGCGTTAAGCGGTAGCGAAACCCCTCAGGCTGTCCCCGAGGGGATTGTGCTGGGACCGTTTCTGTTACGCCAACCGCAGCGTTGTTGTTCGTTGAAAATAACGTCCCGTCCACATGCCCCGCGCCTTGCATCCGCCTGGATGGATCGCGGCGAGGAAACGGGATTATTCGGGCCGTTAATGCTGGCGGCAAATTTGCCTTTGTGCCCCGAGTTACGTCAGTTCCGCCATTGCTTTTTCTCGGCGCTGGCTGGCTTGTCGACAGACTGGCGGCAGTGGTTAGGCAAGGGGCCAGGTTTAACGCCCAGTCATGATGATACGCTGACCGGAATGCTGCTGGCCGCCTGGTATTTCGGCGCGCTGAATAAGGATTCCGGCCATCGTTTCTTTGAATATTCCGGCAATCTTCAACTGGCGACGACTGTGGTTAGCGTGAGCTACTTACGCTACGCGGCATTAGGGTACTTCGCTTCACCTTTGCTCCACTTCACTCATGCTTTGGGCCGACACCAAAGGATGGACGCGGCGATAAATTCGCTGCTGGCGCTCGGGCATACCTCCGGCGCAGACACCTTGTTGGGGTTCTGGCTTGGGCAACAAATTATAGAAGGATAGGGAATGAAAACGCTGGTTGTTGCTCTTGGCGGCAACGCATTATTGCAGCGCGGCGAGGCGCTGACGGCAGAAAATCAATATCGTAATATTGCCAGCGCCGTACCTGCCCTGGCGCGTCTGGCACGTTCGTACCGCCTGGCCATCGTACATGGCAATGGGCCGCAGGTTGGTCTGTTGTCGTTACAGAATCTTGCCTGGAAAGAGGTTGAACCTTACCCGCTGGATGTGCTGGTGGCAGAGACTCAGGGCATGATTGGTTATATGTTGGCGCAAAGTCTGACCGCTGAACCGGAGATGCCGCCGGTGACCACAGTGTTAACGCGAATTGTGGTGTCTGAAGACGATCCCGCGTTTATGGCGCCGGAAAAATTTATCGGCCCGGTGTATTCGCCTGAAGAACAAACGCAACTGGAAGCCACCTACGGCTGGCATATGAAACGTGACGGCAAATACCTGCGTCGTGTTGTCGCCTCGCCTGAGCCTCGCCAGATCGTCGAAAGCGATGCCATTAAGCTCTTGCTCAAAGAAGGCCATGTGGTGATTTGTAGCGGCGGTGGCGGCGTGCCGGTGACCGGGGAAGGGGTAGGGTCTGAAGCGGTCATTGATAAGGATCTGGCGGCGGCATTGCTGGCTGAACAGATCGATGCCGACGGTCTGGTTATCCTCACCGATGCTGATGCGGTCTATGAGAACTGGGGCACGCCAGAGCAACGTGCGATTCGTCAAGCCTCTCCTGATGAACTGGCGCCGTTTGCTAAAGCCGATGGTTCGATGGGGCCAAAGGTGACAGCCGTAAGCGGATACGTGAAGCGACGTGGAAAACCCGCGTGGATTGGCGCGCTGTCTCGCATTGAAGACACGTTGGCGGGGAAAGCCGGAACCTGCATTCGTCTGTAAAAGTAACGGGAGGCGTGCGCAGGCGCACCTCCCGTATCGGTTTATTTCAGCTTTGACTGCGCCCAGATGATGCCGCTGGAATATTCCGGCGGCAGCAGGGGAATGAGCGCTTCCAGCGTGGCGCTAAGGCGCGCGGTATCGCTGTCGCTCAGATTCAGGTGTCCCACCTTACGCCCTTCGCGTACCTCTTTGTCATACCAGTGCAGATGCACCAGCGGCAGCTTCAGCCAGTCATAGTTCAGGTCGCTGCCGATCAGGTTTACCATCACCGAAGGATTGTTCACCACCGGCGTCGGCAACGGCAGGCCGGTAATGGCGCGCAGGTGCAGTTCAAACTGGCTGATGCTGGCGCCGTTTTGCGTCCAGTGCCCGCTGTTGTGTACGCGCGGAGCCAGTTCATTGATCAGCAAACCTTCCGGGGTGATGAAACACTCCATCGCCATCACACCGACATAGCCCAGCTCCTGCATGATGGCAGAGAGCATCGCTTCGGCCTGCGCCTGTTGTTTAGCGTTAGCCTGCGGAAATACCACGCTGGTGCGCAGAATGCCGTCCTGATGCAGGTTATGAGTCAGCGGATAGAAGACGGTGCTGCCGTCGTGCGCACGTGCGCCAACCAGCGAGACTTCACCGGAGAAGTTGATTCCTCGCTCGACGATGCACTCGCCGTAGCAGTCGTCTGGCAGTTGTTTGGTTTCATTCGCGCGTAAACGCCACTGTCCACGACCGTCGTAGCCGCCGACGCGACGCTTCACAATCGCCAACTCGCCGAGTTTGTCAAACACCGCAGACCATTCGATTTTATCCGCCAGCAGTTGCCATGGTGCGGTCGCCAGGTTGAGTTTGTCAAAAAGCTGTTTTTGCGTCAGACGGTCAGCAATAATCGGGAAGACGTCGCGGTTAACAAACGCCGGGTGACGCGCCAGTTCGCGAGTGAGCGCCGTTTCCGGCCAGCGCTCAATCTCAGCGGTAATCACGCTTTGTTGAAAAGGAACGGCAGCGGGTTCGGCGTCCAGCCCGACGGGCCAGACCGCAATCCCCAGCGGCTCACCGGCCTGACGCAGCATGCGTCCTAGCTGACCATTGCCGAGTACACAGACCTGCTTCATGCGACACCTCGCGGGTCCGGGTTCTCCAGTACCTCATCGGTTTGCGCTTTACGCCACTCAGCCAGACGCTGATGCAATTCTTTGTCGTGTGTTGCCAGAATTTGCGCGGCCAGCAGGGCCGCATTGGCTGCGCCCGCTTTGCCGATCGCCAGCGTGCCCACCGGAATACCGCGAGGCATCTGTACGATGGAGTAGAGACTGTCTACGCCGCTCAACGCTGCGCTTTGTACCGGAACGCCTAAAACAGGCACCAGCGTTTTCGCCGCAATCATTCCTGGCAAATGTGCAGCACCACCGGCACCGGCAATAATCACCTGATAACCGTTTTCTTCAGCGCCTTCGGCGAAACTGAACAGTTTGTCTGGGGTACGGTGGGCGGAGACGACCTCAACATGGTGTGGAACGTCCAGCATTTCGAAGATTTCGGCGGCGAACTGCATGGTAGCCCAGTCGCTTTTGGACCCCATCACGATGGCGACACGCGCCGGATTATTGCGGGAAGACATGCGTCTGAAAACTCCTGTGGTGCACTACACTCGACTTTTGAGGGCACAGAGAATAGCATAATTCACCGTCAAGGAAAACGATTGCGCGCTTTACACTTCACTCTTCAAGCTGCCTCTTTGTTGGCTGCATCTGCTCACCCCAGTCACTTACTTTAGTCAGCTCCAGGGGATTCACGGATTTGCCGCCTCGATGCAACTCGAATAGTTTTGTGTAAAGAGGAACGGGGTATTTGCAGAATTAAAACGGGAATGCGATCAGTTCAACGTCGTGTGGTGTGACTTTGATCATCGAACCTTCGCTGTGCCAGGCGCCTAATACTACGCGGAAGGCGGGTTGCCCATTGGCCGTAAGTTCGTGGACTGCCGGACGGTGGGTATGACCGTGAATTAACCACTGGGCCTGATGTTTTTCCAGCTCGGCAATAACGGCCTGCTGATTCACATCCATGATCTCCAGCGACTTACTGCTGTTGGCTGCTTTGCTGTTGGCGCGCATTTTCGCGGCAATACGTTGGCGAATGAACAATGGCAGGGCGAGGAATAGTTTTTGTAGCCAGTGTTGATGCACTTTGGCGCGAAACGCCTGATAGCCAGCATCGTCGGTGCATAACGTATCGCCATGCATGATCAGCACCTTGCGACCATACAGATCGAGCACTTTCTCTTCGGGCAGTAAGGTCATGCCGCTCTCACGGGCAAAACGTTTGCCAAGCAGAAAATCACGGTTGCCGTGAATAAAAAAGCAGGGAACGCCGGAATCAACCAGTGCTTTTATCGCTGCGGCTATTTGATGATGCAGTGGATTAGGGTCGTCGTCGCCAATCCAGGCTTCGAACAGGTCGCCGAGAATGTACAGCGCATCGGCTTGTCGCGCATCACCGGCTAAAAAACGCAGAAAACCGGCGGTGATCGCCGGTTCTTCTGTGCAGAGGTGAAGATCTGCAATAAACAGTGTCGCCACGATTACTCGCTGACGGTCACGTTTTCGATGATGACGTCTTCTTTCGGCACATCCTGATGCATCCCGCTGCGACCAGTGGAAACGCCTTTGATTTTATCAACCACGTCCATGCCTTCAACAACTTCAGCAAACACGCAGTAACCCCAACCTTGCATGCTTTCGCCAGAGAAGTTCAGGAAGTCATTGTCAGCAACGTTGATGAAGAACTGTGCGGTTGCGGAGTGCGGAGCCTGAGTACGCGCCATTGCCAGCGTACCACGGGTGTTTTTCAGACCGTTGTTCGCTTCGTTTTTGATCGCTTCTTTCGTGGCTTTTTGCTTCATGCCCGGCTCGAAACCACCGCCCTGGATCATGAAACCGTTAATAACACGGTGGAAAATGGTGTTGTTATAAAAACCTTCGCGGCAGTAGTCCAGGAAGTTTTTAACTGTTTCAGGCGCTTTATCATCAAACGTTTTGATTACGATATCGCCGTGATTAGTGTGGAAAGTAACCATTTTTGCATCCTGTTCCGATAGATTGGTGCTTCGACCCTGGTAAGGGTCAGAGTTAGGGGTGTGTTATAGCATAACCGCAAGCTGCGATCACCTTGCAAAGTGTGCTGCTTCGATTACGAATAATATGTATTATACGGATATTATTACCCACACACGTCTACACGGAATCTTCGATGTTAAAAATCTTTAATACACTGACGCGCCAAAAAGAGGAATTCAAACCTATTCATGCCGGGGAAGTCGGCATGTACGTGTGTGGTATTACCGTTTACGATCTCTGTCATATTGGCCACGGACGTACTTTCGTTTCTTTCGACGTCGTTGCGCGTTATCTGCGCTTCCTCGGCTATAAGCTGAAGTATGTGCGCAACATTACCGATATCGACGACAAAATCATCAAGCGCGCGAATGAAAACGGCGAGAGCTTTGTCGCGCTGGTCGATCGAATGATTGCGGAAATGCATAGCGATTTCGATGCGCTGAATATTCTGCGCCCGGATCTGGAACCTCGCGCTACGCATCATATCGCCGAGATTATTGAGATCACCGAACAACTGATCGCCAAAGGTCACGCCTATGTTGCCGATAATGGCGACGTGATGTTCGATGTCCCGACTGATCCGAATTACGGTCAGTTGTCACGCCAGGATCTGGATCAACTGCAGGCAGGCGCACGCGTTGACGTGGTTGACGTGAAGCGCAACCCGATGGACTTCGTGTTATGGAAAATGTCCAAAGAGGGTGAACCGAGCTGGCCATCTCCGTGGGGCGCTGGTCGTCCGGGCTGGCATATCGAGTGTTCGGCGATGAACTGCAAACAGTTGGGCAACCATTTTGATATTCACGGTGGCGGCTCCGACCTGATGTTCCCGCACCATGAAAACGAAATTGCCCAGTCCACCTGTGCGCACGATGGCGAATACGTGAACTACTGGATGCACTCCGGGATGGTGATGGTTGACCGCGAGAAAATGTCCAAATCGCTGGGCAACTTCTTTACCGTGCGCGACGTGCTGAAATACTACGACGCCGAAACCATTCGCTACTTCCTGATGTCAGGGCATTACCGTAGCCAGTTGAACTACAGCGAAGAGAACCTGAAACAGGCGCGTTCTGCGCTGGAACGTCTGTACACTGCGCTGCGCGGCACTGACAAATCCGTTGCCCCTGCGGGTGGCGAGGCCTTTGAAGCGCGTTTCATTGAAGCGATGGACGACGACTTCAACACCCCGGAAGCGTACTCCGTGCTGTTTGATATGGCGCGTGAAGTTAACCGCCTGAAGGGTGAAGATATGGCGGCGGCGAACGGTATGGCTGCGCATCTGCGTAAGCTCTCCAGCGTGCTGGGCTTGCTGGAACAGGATCCAGAAGCATTCCTGCAAAGCGGCGCGCAGGCGGATGACGGTGAAGTCGCCGAAATTGAAGCGTTAATCCAGCAGCGTCTGGACGCCCGTAAGGCGAAAGACTGGGCGGCGGCCGACGCCGCGCGTGACCGTCTCAACGAGATGGGCATCGTGCTGGAAGATGGTCCGCAGGGCACCACCTGGCGTCGTAAGTAACTCTGTAATGCCCGGTGGCACCTACGCTTACCGGGCCTACAAAAGAGCGAGTGTAGGCCGGATAAGACGCAGCGCGTCGCATCCGGCAGATTAATATTTTCGATACCACCACAGCACACCCATCATCATTCCGAAATAATCACCTGATGCCCGTAAGGGGTCGCATAGCGTGACAGCGCGAACGGCGCGACTTTAATCACCTGCCACGGCGCGAAAAAGCGTTCATCCGACCACGGCCACAGCCAGCCGACGCCTTTGCCGCCGGTGGTGACAGAATCCAGCACACTGTGCGATAGCAGTGAAACTGTCAGGAATAGCCAGCAGCGAATCAATCCGGCTTTAAACCATCGTCGGCCAATCAATACGCAAAGTAGCGGCACGACAAAGGCGAACAGCAGTGAGTGGGTAAATCCACGGTGGCCAAACACGTTGCCGTAGGCGACGCCAAGCTTAAATGACAGCACGTCGGCATCCGGCAGCATCGCCAGAATGACGCCAGTAAACAGTAATCGTGGGGGGATGACTTTAAGTCCGAGACCTAATCCTAAACAGAGTGGAACGGCCGCGTGAGTAACGATGGTTGGCATGATGTTCGCTTCATGTGGGAAAACGACATGCTAACTGTTCACTGTGAAGTGGGGATGAAGTTATTATCTGAAAATGAGACGGGGAAGCGGCCGGACAGGGCGTTAACCTCATCCGGCACTTGGGGTCACGCTACGATGTTAATGCTGTGGCCTTCAAAGCTGACGGTCTGTCCGGCAACGATTTTACAGCGTTTGCGCGTTTCAACCGCGCCATCGACCTTCACCAAGCCTTCGCCAATAGCGATCTTTGCCTGGGCGCCGCTTTCGCTCCAGCCTTCCAGCTTCAGCAAATCGCAGAGTTCAACGTGTGGGTGCTTACCCAGTGAAAATGTGGCCATCTTAAACGTCCTTTACATCATGGTATTCAACACACGCCTGTAGCGTGTTTTCGATAAGTGTGGCGACAGTCATTGGGCCTACGCCGCCCGGTACTGGCGTGATATATGACGCACGTGCGGCTGCATCTTCAAAGACCACATCGCCCACTACTTTACCATTCTCCAGACGGTTGATGCCGACATCAATCACAATCGCACCTTCTTTGATCCACTCGCCGGGTATAAAGCCCGGTTTGCCGACAGCAACAATCAGCAGGTCCGCATGCTCTACGTGGCGACGCAGATCTTTGGTGAATCGGTGGGTGACCGTAGTGGTGCAACCAGCCAGCAGCAGCTCCATGCTCATCGGGCGACCGACAATATTTGAAGCGCCAATCACTACGGCGTTCAGACCATAGGTATCGATGTTGTAACGCTCAAGCAGAGTGACAATCCCGCGCGGAGTACATGGACGCAGACGCGGCGCGCGTTGACACAGACGACCAACGTTATACGGGTGGAAACCGTCTACGTCTTTATCTGGTGCGATACGTTCCAGCACCTTAACGTTGTCGATACCTGCCGGTAATGGCAGTTGTACCAGGATACCGTCGATGGTGGTATCTGCGTTGAGCGTATCGATCAGCTCAAGAAGCTCCGCCTCGCTGGTGGTTTCAGGCAGGTCATATGAGCGGGAGACAAACCCCACTTCGTCACAGGCTTTGCGTTTACTCGCGACATAAATCTGCGAAGCCGGGTTGCTGCCTACCAGCACAACAGCCAGGCCCGGGGCGCGTAATCCAGCCGCTAAACGCGCCTGAACTTTTTGAGCAACCTCAGAGCGCACCTGCTGCGCAATCGTTTTACCGTCAATAATCTTTGCTGCCATCAGAGAGAGGATTCCATCTGTTACGTTAAATCGAAGGGGATGTCACTATTTTGTCAGAAGCAGAACGTGCTGTCAGTTTTCGTTTGCGTTTTTACGTGCGATCGCGGGGAGAGCGGTCAGTGAGCAGGGGCAGTTCAGTCGCTGAAGCCCTGCGCATCATTCATGATCATGCTAATTAAATTTAACGTCAATGAAACAACTCATCACCCTGGTGTTTTCAAGGTTAATGCACCATAAACCAGTCTGTTACGTTTGATTATGATGTCTTTACCTCATTTTTACTCGGATTTTTCCTGGATCCCAATAAGAATTAGCCAGGGCCATTAAAAGGATTTGCAGGTATTTTTCATTAATTTAAATGTTTAATTTAACGCTGTGACGAAATAGTCATATTCGCGAAGATTAATTAGTGAATCAAATACTCGGAGAGTTGGGTAAAGGTTAGCTAATTCTCTTGCGATATATATCTTTACAGGATGCAGAGATAATTCGCCTGACATTTAATGTCGATAATGATTCAAACGGATCCCGCAGGACGCCGGAGCCGGATGTGTGTAATTCAAGGGAAATCCATGAAACGTAAATTAATAGCCTCTTCTGTTATTGCCAGCCTGATGTTAGTCGCGGGCGCAGCGGTTGCGGCCGATCCGGCGGCGACCGATCCGGTAAGCGTTAGCGGCGGTACTGTTCATTTTGAAGGTGAACTGGTCAATGCAGCCTGTGCCGTCAGCACTCAGTCATCCGATCAGGTTGTTACGTTAGGCCAGTATCGTACCGCCAGTTTTACTGCAGTCGGTGATACCACGGCACAAATCCCGTTCACTATCGTACTGAACGACTGCGACCCGAAAGTGGCTGCGACCGCCGCGGTTGCTTTCTCTGGCCAGACCGACATCACTAACAATAACCTGCTGGCCGTTTCCTCCTCGGATAACAGCACTACCGCGGGCGGTGTAGGGATTGAAATTCTGGACAATACGTCCACGGCGCTGAAGCCGGATGGAGCAACCTTCTCTACCGCTCAGGCGCTGGTAGAAGGGACCAACACCCTGCGTTTCTCTGCCCGTTATAAAGCGACCGCGACCAGCGCTACGCCGGGTCAGGCGAATGCCGACGCGACGTTTATCATGAAGTACGAATAAGCCGTTCAGATTCGCGCAAGGATGATGTTCGCCTCATTGGATGAGGCAATATCCGGGGATGAAAAAGGATGCGGCAGATGATAGGGAAAGGCGTGGCGCTGGCGGGAATGCTGTGCGTAATGCCTGCGCTTGCTCATACGGTAATACTGGAAAGCGGACGCCTCCACTTACGGGGACAGCTCGTTAACGGCGCCTGTACGGTCGCCACCGACAGCCAGAATTTGCGGGTGCAAATGGGGCAATATCGTACCAATGCCTTCTCCGGAACGGGAAGCTTTGCCTCTACCAGCGTACCGTTTTCACTGCGATTAACGTCGTGCAGTTCTGATGTTTATGACCACGTCGGGATTGCGTTTGCCGGTGTGACGCCAGCGGAAGATCCGCAGGTTTTTCTGGCCAGCGGCGATGCGTCTGCATCTTCGGGGGTTGGTCTGGCGTTATTTGACGAGCGACAACGGCAAATAATTCCTAATGCGCTACCGCTTCATTACGCGCCGATTATCACCCAAGAGATGACGTTTCATTTCACTGCTCGCTATCGGGCCGTCTCGGAAAATATCACACCGGGAATACTTCGTTCAGACGTGTGGTTTACGTTGGTTTATCCCTGATTTATTTCCCAACGATAATCGCATCAAAGGTATTTGTAGCTATGTTTAATAATCTAAAATCAGGTTTTATCCTTTTACTGGCCTTATTTTCTGCTGCCAGTGTGCAGGCAGCCGGCGGCATTGCATTAGGCGCTACCCGTGTTATTTATCCAGCTGATGCCAAGCAAACTTCGCTGTCTATTAGCAATAGCGATACCAAAGAACGTTACCTGGTAAATTCATGGATCGAGAATAGCGCAGGGGTTAAAGAAAAATCGTTTGTCGTGACGCCTCCGTTGTTTGTCAGTGAGGCTAAAAGTGAAAACACGTTGCGTATCATCTACGCAGGCGCGCCGCTGCCAAAAGACCGTGAATCGCTGTTCTGGATGAACGTGAAAGCCATTCCGTCAGTCAACAAGAACAGCCTTGAGGGTAAAAACGTTCTGCAGCTGGCGATTTTGTCGCGCATTAAACTTTTTGTCCGCCCAAATAATCTGCCGCACATCCCGGAAGATGCCCCCGGCATGCTGCAGTTTTCCCGTTCCGGCAACCACCTGAAAATCAACAATCCGTCTGCGTATTACGTCACCCTGGTCAACCTCAATGTGGGGAAAACGAAGATCGATAACGTCATGGTTGCGCCGAAAAGCGATACGCAGGTGCTGCTGCCAACGGGCGTACAGGGCAACGTTACCTTCCAGACGGTCAATGATTATGGCGCGGTGACCACCGCCCAAACGGTAAGCGTGCGTTGAGATAACGATGAATAAGACAACGTATTTTCCTGACCTGTTACCGGGGGTTACGCCACCGCTGGCGGGGGTGGCGTTGTCCACGCTGGCGGCGCTCTTTCCCTCTTTAAGCCATGGGGAAAGCTATTTCAATCCGGCATTTTTATCTGCGGATACGGCAACCGTGGCGGATTTATCACGTTTTGAAAAAGGTAATCATCAGCCTGAAGGCGTTTATCGTGTGGATATCTGGCGCAATGATGAATTCGTTGCTACCCAGGACATTCATTTTGCCAGCAGTGCGGGAAAGGCAGGGGAGAAGTCTGGCGGACTGATGCCATGCTTTGGACTCGACTGGGTAAAACGCCTGGGCGTTAATATTGCCGCGTTTCCGGCACTCAGTCAGGATCCGAACGCGACCTGTATCAATTTGCCTGAGGCGATTCCCGGCAGTGAAGTTGCCTTTGATTTTTCTACTTTGCGCTTAAACATCAGTCTGCCGCAGGCGTCGATGTTAAACAGCGCGCGCGGCTACATTCCACCGGACGAATGGGATGAAGGGATCCCGGCGGCGCTGATTAATTATAACTTTACCGGTAGCCGTGGGAGCGATACTGACAGCTATTTCCTGAGCATGTTGAGTGGCCTGAACTATGGACCCTGGCGGCTAAGGAACAACGGTGCGTGGAGCTATTCCAAAGGTGACGGATACCATTCACAAAGCTGGAAAAACATCGGTACATGGCTTCAGCGCGCGGTTATCCCGCTGAAGGGTGAACTGGTGATGGGCGACAGCAATACCGGAAATGACGTTTTTGACAGCGTCGGTTTTCGTGGCGCGCGACTCTATTCCTCAGACAGCATGTATCCCGACAGCTTACAAGGCTACGCGCCTACCGTACGTGGCATTGCGCGTACCGCAGCGAAACTGACTATTCGTCAGAATGGCTACGTGATTTATCAAAGTTATGTTTCACCGGGCGCTTTTGCGATAACCGATCTTAACCCGACCTCCTCCAGCGGTGACCTTGAGGTGACGGTGGATGAGAAAGACGGTAGCCAGCAGCGCTATACGGTGCCGTACTCCACGGTTCCGTTGTTACAGCGAGAAGGGCGTTTCAAGTATGACGTGATTGCCGGGGATTTTCGCAGCGGCAATAGCCAGCAATCCTCACCGTTCTTTTTCCAGGGAACATTAATCGCCGGGTTACCAGAGGGGTATACCGCTTATGGTGGTACGCAGTTAGCCTCACGTTACACTGCGGTAGTTTTAGGTACTGGCCGAAATCTGGGGGATTGGGGGGCAGTTTCCGTCGATTTAACCCATGCGCGCAGCCAACTGGCGGATGACAGTACGCACCAGGGGCAGTCTCTGCGTTTCCTGTATGCGAAGTCATTGAACAATTTTGGCACTAACTTTCAGCTGTTGGGCTACCGCTACTCTACGCGTGGCTTCTATACCCTCGACGACGTCGCGTATCGCAGTATGGAAGGCTATGAGTACGAATACGACAGCGAAGGCAATCGCCACGACGTGCCGGATGTGAAGAGTTACCACAATCTGAGCTACAGAAAGAAAGGCCGTTTTCAGATCAACATTTCGCAGAATCTGGGGGATTACGGATCGCTGTATATCTCAGGTAGCCAGCAAACGTACTGGAATACCTCAGACACCAATACCTGGTATCAACTGGGCTATGCCAGTGGTTGGCAGGGGATTAGCTATTCACTCTCCTGGTCGTGGAATGAATCAGTCGGCATCTCCGACACCGACCGCATTATGGCGTTCAATATGTCAATCCCGTTCAGCCTGCTGAGCGGGCGGCGTTACTCGCGTGATAATGCCTTCGATCGCACCTACGCCACCTTTAATGCCAACCGCAATAGCAACGGACAAAATAGCTGGCAGAGCGGGATCGGCGGTACGTTGCTGGATGGCCGTAACCTGAGCTATAGCGTGAATCAGGGTCACAGCAGTACTAATGGTTACAGCGGAAACGCCAGCGCTAACTGGCAGGCGGCCTATGGCACGCTGGGCGTGGGATACAACTACGACCGCGACCAGCATGACTACAACTGGCAGCTCGCCGGCGGTGTGATAGGGCATGAGGACGGCATTACGCTTAGTCAGCCGCTCGGCGATACCAATGTGTTGATCAAAGCGCCAGGCGCTCAGGGCGTGCGGATAGAAAACCAGACCGGCGTGCAGACCGACTGGCGTGGATACGCGGTGATGCCGTATGCCACCGTCTATCGCTATAACCGCGTCGCGTTAGACACCAATTCGATGAACAACAATACCGATGTGGAAAACAACGTCAGCAGCGTCGTGCCAACGCAAGGAGCATTGGTGCGAGCGGCGTTTGATACACGTATCGGTGTGCGGGCGCTGATGACGGCGAAATATGCCGGTAAACCTGTGCCATTTGGCTCCGTGGTACGTGAAAACACCAGCGGCGTGACCAGTATGGTGGGTGAAGACGGGCAAATTTACCTGAGCGGCCTGCCGCTTAAAGGCGAGTTGCTGATCCAATGGGGGGAAGGCGCAAAAGCTCGTTGCGTGGCGCATTATGCCTTGCCTGAAGAGAGCCTGAAACAGGCGGTGACGCTCACGAATGTGACGTGCGAATCGCCAGCGGCACGACAGGAATAATACGATGAAACGACAAACAGGTTTGTTACTGGCAAGCGCGTTACTGCTGATGGCGCAACCGTCCTGGGCAACGGTCTGCCAAAATTCGAATGGCACACCAACGGATGTTTTTTACGATCTGTCGAATGTCTTTAACAGCAGCAACAACCAGCCGGGACAGGTGGTAACGTTGCCGGAAAAATCAGGCTGGATTGGCGTCAATGCCACCTGTCCGGCAGGGACGACGGTGGATTATACCTATCGAAGTTATGTCACTGAACTTCCGGTTCAAAGTACCGAGGGCGGTTTTCAGTACCTGAAACTCAATGACTACCTGCTGGGGGCTATGAGCATCACCGACAGTTACGCCGGGTTGTTTTATCCCCCGCGTAACTATATCCGCATGGGGACTCACCCTAACGTGCCGAAGCAGCAACCTTTTGGCGTAATGGATTCAAAGCTGGTGTTTAAACTCAAAGTGATCCGCTCATTTATTAACATGGTGCCTATTCCCCGGCAGACGATGTTCAGAGTCTATGTCACCACCAGTACCGGAGATGCGCTGAGTACGCCGGTTTACACCATTAGCTACAGCGGTAAGGTGGAGGTTCCACAAAACTGCGAAGTGAACGCCGGACAGATTGTCGAGTTTGATTTTGGCGATATTGGCGCATCGCTGTTTAGCAAGGCGGGCGCGGGCAACAAGCCCGAAGGTATCAATCCGCAGACTAAAACGGTGGCCATAAAATGCACCAACGTTGCCGCTCAGGCCTACTTGACCATGCGGGTAGAAGCGGAGAAAGCCTCCGGGCAAATGATGGTTTCAAACAACCCGGATTTAGGTTTCATTGTTGCCGACAGCAGCGGTAATCCGCTAACGCCTAACAATCTGTCCAGCACTATTCCATTTCAACTGGACGACAACGCCGCGGCGAGTGTTGGGATCCGGACATGGCCGGTCAGCGTGACGGGTAATAAACCCACGGAAGGGCCTTTTACTGCCCGTGGCTATCTGCGAGTGGACTATGACTAATAAGCAAAAGCCCGCCGCATGGGCATTTCTGGCGATTATGCCGATGCTGGCATTCAGCGCGTTATGCCAGGCCGCCTCGTCGCTGGGAGAAATCAATATTGAACTGCGCGGTAACGTGGTGGATTTTACCTGCGCGGTGATTGCCAGCGACAGCAATAAGTCGGTTGATTTAGGTACCAGGCCGACAAAGCAGTTACAGACCAGCGGAGACACCACCCAACCGGTCTCGTTTACGCTGAAGCTTGAAGGCTGCCCGCCGGGATCCGCGTCGATAACGTTCTCCGGGACCCCGGCCCCAGGTACTACGCTACTGGCGCTCGATAACGCGCTTATGGCGCAAAAGGTGGCGATTGAGCTGCGCGATAGCGACCGGACGCGATTGCCGCTTGAGCAGGCCAGCCAGACCGTCGGTATTGATGAGAATGGCAATGCCACGCTGACTTTTTTTGCCAACTATATCGCGCTGGCTGATGGGGTGCAGCCCGGGGTCGCCAGGGCCGATGCCACGTTTATGATTAACTATAACTAATCATTGCGCTGACAAAACACTCCCGAACGACATCTCGCCGGGAGTGTTGTTACATTAATTCATGCATTTTGGCGTAGTCGATCAGTTCAACGATGGTATGCAAACCGAGCTTGGAGTAGATATTAGCTTTGTGAGCGCTAATCGTTTTATTGCTGAGTAGCAATTGCTCAGCAATTTCCTTGTTGGATAGCCCGTTTGCCAGATAACGTAAAACCGTCACCTCGCGGTTAGAGAGCGGCATATCATTTAATACACCTTTTTGCACATTTATATTGTTAATAAAGTTCAGTGTATCCGAAGGGAAAAAAGAATATCCTGATAAAATCATTTTTACCGCATTGTAGATATCATTTAGATCCTTTCGTTTACTGACAAAACCATTTGCCCCGGCGCGAATAGCGCGCCCGGCATAAAAAGACTCAGATTTTGAAGACAGAAATAGCACCCGAGTATTCTCCTGCAATGATTTTATTCTCTTGAGTAATGTAAAGCCATCAGAGCCAGGCAGTTCAATATCCAGGATGACAAGATCGACAGGGTACGTGCGTAGATGTTCTATTGCCGCGCGGCTGTCATCGGTTTTCAGCACAACCTGAATATTACTGTTTTTTTCGAGGAGTACTTCTATCGACATTCTGACAATAGGGTGTTCGTCCATAATGATAACGGATGCTGGTTTCATTGTTGTATGCCTCAAACTGTTTGCGTATCTTGCGAATTTGATAAAACATCAGGCGTTATAATATTGTCAAATAGCCAAGAGTTGTTCTGAGGAGAACCGAATAAATACTATTTCGTCCTTGTTTATTCGGTTGTTCTTCTGCAGAACAATGAATTTGTGGAACATCCATTTCACACTGGAAAAACTAACAATTAATCAGGAAACAGTGAGGATTATACCTGCTCCGCTCTTTCGGAAAAGACTTACAACATCCCGATTGTTAATGGCAGTTAGGATGTTCTGAAAGATCCAGATGTGTTAATGACTATTGGCATTATTTATCTGCGGTTCGAATTATGGCAGATTGAAAATTTATTTTAAATAGTAAAAACGATACAATAAGCTAATTGTTTAGGTTTTGTTAAGTCAGCGGGAACACTATTTTCGAGCGATGTACGCAGAAACAGTAAGGTTAAGTGTGGAAGAGGTGGTATCTATAATACCAGGAATAGTTGTAAATATTAAATATTTGTGAAAATTGGATCAATTTTCTCATGCTAAAATAAGTAATTTCCTAAAAAATCTTACTGGACATAGGGTTATGGTGTTAAATTAAATGATGAGAGGTAACGTTTAGACGATGTATCAGATGCAAAAAGCGCTGCCGGTTTGGTAATCCCAGGCGGGTAATCAACTGGTTCAGGCGATAGATGATGCGGTGGTAGGGTTGTGTCTGTAACTGAGCAATCTTTTTTAAGGAGTTACCTTGTAAAAGTAAGGTCACCATCTCCCAATCGACCTGCTTTATGCGCCTCGAATGAATATAATTTAGCACTGGGGATAATAACGCCTGACGCATCTCTGGGAGGTGTAGACTGCGTGATAAGATATAAAAGGGGCCAGACAGTGATATAAAGGTTTTAAGATCTTCATCATGACTGGAAAGCAATATGAAGATTTGGATATCATTCCGCTGTTTAAGTAGTTGGCGCAGGCACTGAAGAATATCGAAGTAAGAGCTTGTTAAGCCTTTCATATCAACCACTAACTGACTAATGACCGACTTTTGCAGGCAGACCAGCGCCGATTCAATGGACCTGAAGATCGCGGTGCGCGTGCCTGAGAATAAATGGCGGCTCAGTGTATAGGCAAGATAATAGTCCCCTGTAATAATCGCCTGAGATATAGTATCGCCCGGTATGGTGTATTCGATTTTTTGCGCCAGATACTCGATTTGGTCGAATACTTGTGAGGTACAGTGGGGATATTGATGGGTACAGTTAGCGTTTCGTATACGGCGATGTCGTTCCCGGCGTTTTGCGCTGTGCATCCGTTTCCATTCCATTTCTGTTGCGGCAGGTCTGGATAAATTGCTGACAACAAACATCCCTGACCCAAATTTTTCCAGCGCGACGGTGAGTTCCCTTGTGCCGTTGGGTTTCAATGTCTTCAACAATCACCAGACTGGCAATTGAGTATCCCATCAGAATAATCTGCCGGAAGTTTTCTGATGTCTTACTCAATGCCCAAAAGATCGTTTTATCCAGTGCAACCTCTCTCTGGGATTAGTTAAAATATTACCGGGTGTGCCTTTCGGTTACCTCATGAATAGTATGACTGGATTATTCTGGCAGTCAGTTGCCAGGTACAGTAGGAGCCGATACTTAATTGATGGTGAGATATTTCTCAATAAAAAATTAGGCGGAGAGGTTCCACCTAATTTTGTAGAAAGTTCAGATGCGCCCGGATGTATCTTAAGAATTGCTGATCGTTTTTCACGTGCAGCTTTTTCATAATGCTGCGACGGGTTGCTTTGGCATGGATATCGCTGATTGAGAGCAGGTGAGCGGTTTCGGCTAACGTATATCCGCTGGCAAGAAACATTAAGAACTGGCGCTCTGCAATAGAAAAGTTGCGGGTGGTGCAGTAATGGCAGATAGTCGCCGGTACGCTGTTGCGTAACGCGCGTTTTTGCAAGATGAGGACTAATTTTTTGGTGATCTCGTCAACGTCATCTTCCCGATAGATCAGCGGCAACATGTACAGGCAGGGCCGGAACATCAGCTTATCTTTATCGTTTCTGTTGCAGATCACCACCCGGTGTTGGCGCCTGGTGTGAACCGGAACCTGATAGCATTCGGCGCTGAGCCAATCTTCATCCAGTGAGATAAACGCGATGTCTGCGCGATCGATCTCCTCGACAGGCAAAAAACTAATCTCCTGATGCCACTGACTTGCCAGATGGGAAATAATGATTTTCAGCCCGTGTTCGAAGTGACTATTTTCTTCCTTGATGGCGATACTTAACATTGAAGCGTTCCTGAACCGCTGGAAAGGGGGTAAGGGAATGTTAAGCAAAATCATAAATATTCTAAATACATGTATCCTTAAATCTGGCGCTATGCGGGCTGAGTTGTTACCAGGTGATTTCCTGGATACCCTTGAACGACCAGAAAAAATCAACATTCGTACACTTCACCAGCAACTGAAACAAAAGGCATTGACTCAGCAAGCGCTGACCGTATAATTCACGCGTTTCTCTGCATGAAGTTATCACTTCACAATGCGCCCTTAGCTCAGTTGGATAGAGCAACGGCCTTCTAAGCCGTAGGTCGTAGGTTCGAATCCTACAGGGCGTACCATTTCACAGTAAGTCCAATTCTTAGCTTCTGCGTACCGCTACGACTTTTCCTTCTCCAGCCATATTTCTACTTCATTAAGACTGCGTTGCACTTCCTCTCTGAGTGAAAAATCCGCAAACGGCTGTTGTTCCAGCGCTGCACACATCTTGCTGGCTGAGCGCATTCCCATGCTGGCACAACTGCTTTTGAGCTGATGCGCCAGGCGCTTTAGCTGCTCGTATTCGCCTTCTGCGCGTGCAGCGTCAATGTCATCTAATAAAGGCAGGGTATGTTGCTTAAAGAGTGCTAACCATTCATGTACTTTTTGTACTCCCATGGCCTGGATATCGTCGGCCAATTGCTGAGTGTCCAACCGTGCGCTTTCCCCCCCAGGGGGTTGCGAAATGGCTTCGTTATCGCGCAGATAATGGGTAATCAGCCGACTGAGTTCATCCCGGGGGACCGGTTTTTGAATAATGCCGAGAAACAAGGTGCTGGTTCTTTGGCTAAGCGTTTCGTCGATAACGTGCGCGCTAAAGCCAATCAGGTTAAGCCCTGGATACGCGCGAATTAACTGTTGTGCCAGCGTGATACCGTCGATATCCGGCAGATCGAAATCAACCAGGGCAGCGTCATAACGAGCATCTTTCTGCAATATTTTTAGCGCATTAGCAGCGCTGTCGGCAGCGGTGACCTGCGCACCATTGAGAGTGAGCATTTCCGTGCTGATGCGCTGCGTGAGGGGATTATCCTCAATAAGTAATAAACGTAAACCTTGTAACGATACCCTGTGTTGGATGGATTCAACCATGGGCATTGCGGCCGCGCGTAATGGTAATCGCAGGCGAAAACAACTCCCGACACCGGGTGTACTGGTAACGCTCAATTCTCCCTGCATCGCCTGAGCCAGACTTGCGCTGATGGTGAGTCCCAGTCCGGTTCCTCCACGTTTGCCGCTGACTTGTACAAACGGCTGAAAAATATCGCGCTGACGGGAGGGGTCAATCCCACATCCGGTATCTTCAACCTCGATATACCAGTCTTTGTTTTCACGCCGGCTACGCAGGATGATGTGTCCATGATCGGTAAAGCGTAGTGCGTTGTTTAATAAGTTAGTAATAATTTGTCGGATGCGCCGCGGATCGCCGCGTAGGGCAATGGGCACGTCATCGGCAAATTCCGCTACCAACTCGACGGGGCGACTCGCGACACGGCCGTGCATTAGCTGAAGCGAACTTTCCAGCAAGGGTTTGTGTTCAAAAGGTTCATCGCCGATCGCTACATTTTTACCACCAGCTTCGATGGCGGAATAGTCCAGAATATCGTTAAGGATGGTCAGTAGAGACTCGCCCGAGTCGGTGATGGCGCGTAAATTGTCCCGATGCTGCGCCAGTGCGGGATTGTCTGAGAGCAATTGCGCGGTGCCAAGGATCCCATACAGCGGAGTGCGTATTTCATGGCTCATGGCGGCAAGAAACGCCGATTTCGCCTGGTTGGCTTTTTCGGCCTCAGCGCGCGCTTGTCGGTGTTCATATACCAGAGAACGAAGCTCTGCGGTGCGAGCTTTAACCTGAGCAGCCAGATGCTCACGATGGCTATTGAGCGTATGAACGCTGGTACGAAAGGCATCCATCAAACGACCAATGGTATCCAGTTCGCGAACACCCGCGGTTTCCGGGAAGGGGGAATCAATATCGCCTTCCAGAAGGCGCTGTAACGCCTGCGTCTGATGTGCCAGCGGACGGGTGACTGAGCGATAAACCACACGCCAAAGAATGAGAATCAACAGGCATAATGAGACGCCGCTCAACAGCAACAACAGGTTTTGCCCGCGCTGGCTGGCTTGTTTGAGATGCGCCAGTCCGGTCTGGTTGCGTTGGCCGATGATGTCCACCAACTGACTGACTTCGCTACTGAAACGGGTGAATTGCTCGATATTGTTCTGCGATAAGATCTGTAACCGGGTGGTGATGTCATTATCCTGACGATACAGGGCCAGCAGATCAACATAACGGCCAATCGTATCGACGGTATTGGCAACCTGAGCGCGTACCACCGGATCCTCAATACGAATTTGTCGGCGGTGAAGCACTCTGACGGCGGCATTGAGCTGGGTTTCCAGCGCCGCCAGGTTATTCTGCGCCTGGTTATTCCCCAGATTCATCACCCTTTGCTGCACCCGTAACGCGCTCAGACGCAGTTCGTTCATCTGATTATAATATTCCAGATCGATATCAATGAGCCTGTCCAGCGCTTGTTCAGCGGCCTGGCCCTGACGGCCTTCGATCAGATCATAAATACTTGCCTGAGTAGCGCCCGCAGACGTGGCGGCATTATTGGCCTGTCCGCGCGCCATTTCGGCTACGTCTGTGGTGGCCTCAACAATTTGCTGGCTGAGTTGCTGCTGTTGATCGCGTAGCTTCAAACGCTCGCCAACCATCTCCCCCTGATGGCTTAACGACTGGGCGATCTCTTTTTCCTGTTGTTCAATGGCCGAAGTGTCAAAGCCCTGCTCACGAAGGGTTTTCAGTAATGCAGTTATTTTCAGGCTTTGGGCGGTTAACATCCGTCCCTGAGCCAGCCACATATTTTCATTATCTGCGGTAGTCAGATTCTGCGCGGCAAACAGTTCCCAGGCGCTGGCTTCGCTGAGCTGGCGCGCCATATCCATGGTCGGGATAAGCGCCTGAGTATTGGCCTGCTCAACCTGGCTGACAAAACGCAGGTTATACCAGCCTACCAGCGTGCTGATGAGGGTCAGTGCCGCCATCAGCGCAAAGCCAATCCACAGTCGTTTGGTCAGAGATAAATTCACTATCTGGTCGCCACAGATTAAAAAGGTTGAGTCCAAAAGAGGAAAGCAACTAGGATAAAGCCTTATCAATGATGAGGCTATCATGCGCGTATTGCTTTTCCTGCTGATCACACTTTTTCCCGGTCTGGGTCACGCGACCGAGTCCCTATTGCTGCGCTGGCAGGGTACGCAGCAGGCTGTCCCGCAATCGCAACTGACCGTGACGGCAAACAAGGCATGGAAACTGTGCGCGTTGTATCCCAGTCTGAAGGATTCCTATTGGCTTTCAGTAAATTACGGCATGCTTGAGGCCGCAAGAAAATATGGGGTAAGCCTGAAGGTGTTTGAAGCGGGAGGGTATCGCCAGTTTAGCACGCAAAAATCACAAATCGCTCAGTGTCAGCAATGGGGCGCGGATGCCATTTTGTTAGGCAGTAGCACGACAACTTTTCCGGATTTGCAGGCGCAGGTGGGCACGCTGCCGGTTATTGAGGTGGTGAATGCGATACATGACGCGACGGTCAAAGCCCGGGTTGGGGTGCCGTGGTTCCAGATGGGGTATCAGCCAGGTCGCTATCTGGTTAAATGGAGCGGTAGCAGGCCACTAAAAGTTTTATTATTGCCAGGCCCTGACGACGCTGGCGGCAGCCGCGAAATGGTGGATGGATTCCGCCAGGCGATTGCCGGTAGTCAGGTACAGATTGTGGATATGGCGTTGGGTGATAATGATATTGAAATACAGCGTAACCTGCTGCAGGAGATGCTTGAGCGTCACCCGGATGCCGATGTGGTTGCCGGTACGGCAATTGCGGCAGAAGCGGCGATGGGGGAGAGACGTAACCAGGGAACGCCATTGACCGTGGTCTCTTTTTATTTGTCGCATCAGGTTTATCGCGGGCTTAAACGAGAAAGAATTATTATGGCTGCCAGCGATCAAATGGTCTGGCAAGGCGAACTGGCGATTCAGCAGGCTATCAGGGTGTTGCAAGGGCAGTCGGTGCCGGAAAATATCAGTCCGCCGATCCTCGTGCTTACGTCGAAAAATGCGGACAGCCGGCATGTTCAGCGCTCACTGTCACCCGGCGGATTTCGCCCTGTTTATCTGTATCAGTACACATCGGCTGCTAAAAAATAGCCTTCCCCGTGCTGTGTCACCAGCAAATCGGCCCGCAGCTTGTGGCGCAAACGGCGGATCAGAACGTCCACGGTGCGTAAGTCTGGATTATCTACCCGTCGTGCGGAAAGCATGCGTAATAAGCGTTCCCGACTGAGAATCTCCCCCGGATTAGTGACAAAGGCGACCAGCATTTCATATTCGGCGCGGGTGAGTTTGATGGCTTCATCGCCAAGCTCCAGGGTATGGCGGGAGACATTCAGACAATATCCGGCAAACTGATAGCAGTTGTCTTTGGTCTCCGGCTGCGTCTGGTGGGCAAGATCGATCCGCCAGAGCAAATTTTTCACCCGAACCACCAGTTCACGTAGCTCCAGCGGTTTGGTGACATAATCATCAGCGCCCATTTCCAGGCCCACAATACGATCAATTTGGTCGCTGCGACCCGTCACCAGAATGATGCCCACCGTTGAGCGTTCGCGCAGGGCGCGCGTCAGCATTAAGCCATTTTCGTCCGGGAGATTGATGTCTAACAGAATCAAATCGACAGGGTGTAGCGACATGATTTCACGCAGACCAGCTCCGCTGGCGGTGACTGAGACGTGATAACCTTCCTGTTCGAAGTAAGCCTGTAACCGCGCCTGGGTAACCGGCTCATCTTCAACAATGACAATGTGATGCGACATCCTGGTTGCTGTCTCTTTCTGTTCATATCTGTTCACATTGTGCCGTAAGCCATTCATCCTGACCAGTGTTGCTGTTCACATTTGGGAAATAAGATCCTCTGTAACTAAACCATATAATTACAGGGGCTATTATGCGGAAACTATGGAGGGCGCTGCTCAGACCGAGCGCACGTTGGTCAGTGTTGGCGCTGGTCGTTATCGGAATTGTGGTCGGCATCGCGCTGATCGTCTTACCGCACGTTGGCATTAAATTAACCAGTTCAACCGAGTTTTGCGTGAGTTGCCACAGCATGCAGCCGGTTTATGAAGAATATAAACAGTCGGTGCATTTTCAGAATGCCTCCGGGGTACGCGCAGAGTGTCACGATTGCCACATTCCATCAGATATCCCTGGTATGGTGAAACGTAAGCTGGAGGCCAGCAACGATATCTACCAGACCTTTGTTGCCCACTCTATTGATACGCCTGAGAAATTCGAAGCCAAGCGCGCCGAGCTGGCGGAGCGCGAATGGGCGCGAATGAAAGAGAACAACTCCGCAACCTGTCGTTCCTGTCATAACTATGACGCGATGGATCACGCTAAACAGCATCCTGAAGCCGCGCGCCAGATGAAAATTGCGGCGAAGGATAACCAGTCCTGTATCGACTGTCATAAAGGCATTGCGCACCAACTTCCCGACATGAGCAGCGGTTTCCGCAAGCAGTTTGATGCGCTTCGCGCCAGTGCGAATGATGATGGCGATACGCTCTATTCCCTTGACATCAAACCTCTGTATGCCGCGAAAGGTGATAAAGAACCCGCAGGCTCACTGCTGCCCGCCTCTGAAGTCAAAGTGTTAAAGCGTGACGGCGACTGGCTGCAAATTGAGATTGTGGGCTGGACCGAAAGTAACGGACGTCAGCGCGTGTTGGCGCAACTGCCGGGTAAGCGCATTTTTGTGGCTTCTATTCGCGGTGATATCCAGCAGCACGTGAAAACGCTGGAACAAACCACCGTCGCGGAAACGAATACGCCGTGGAGTAAGTTGCAAGCCACCGCCTGGATGCACAAGGGCGATATGGTTAACGACATCAAGCCGATTTGGGCCTATGCCGACTCACTCTATAACGGAACCTGTAACCAGTGCCACGGCGCCCCAGAGAAAGAACACTTTGACGCTAACGGCTGGATTGGCACGTTGAACGGCATGATTGGGTTTACCAGTCTGGATAAACGCGAAGAACGTACCTTGCTGAAATATCTGCAGATGAATGCCTCTGACACCACGGACAAGCCACATAGCGCTACGGGAGAAAGCAATGAAAAATAACGATCTCTTTCAGGCATCTCGCCGACGTTTCCTGCTGCAATTGGGCGGTTTGACCGTAGCCGGTATGTTAGGCCCCTCTCTACTCACACCGCGTAGCGCCTGTGCCGCCGGGGTACAGGGAACAGGTGTTAAAGAGGGGATTTTGACCGGTTCTCACTGGGGAGCAATCCGTGCCACCGTGGTTGATGGGCGTTTTATCGAGGCGAAGCCGTTTGAGCGTGATAAGTACCCGTCCAAAATGATCGCCGGACTGCCGGATCATGTACACGGTGGCGCGCGTATCCGTTATCCGATGGTGCGCGTTGACTGGTTACGTAAACGACACCAGAGCGATACCACACAGCGCGGCGATAACCGCTTTGTGCGCGTTTCCTGGGATGAAGCGCTGGACTTCTTCTATCAGGAGCTGGAGCGCATTCAGAAGACCTATGGTCCAAGCGCGCTGCTTACGGCCAGCGGCTGGCAATCAACCGGCATGTTCCATAACGCTTCCGGTATGCTGGCGCGCGCCATTGCGCTGCACGGCAACAGCGTGGGTACCGGGGGAGACTATTCCACCGGCGCCGCTCAGGTGATCCTGCCGCGGGTGGTGGGTTCAATGGAGGTGTATGAGCAACAAACCTCCTGGCCATTGGTGTTGAAGAACAGCAAAACCATTGTGCTGTGGGGCTCCGATCTGATCAAAAACCAGCAGGCGAACTGGTGGTGTCCGGATCATGATGTCTATGAATACTACGAGCAGTTGAAGGAAAAAGTGGCGCGTGGCGAGATCTCTGTCATCAGTATTGACCCGGTCGTCACCTCGACTCATGACTATCTGGGTCGTGATAAAGTTAAACACATTGCCGTAAATCCGCAGGCTGATGTGCCGCTACAGTTGGCGTTGGCGCACACGCTCTATACCGAGAAGTTCTATGACCCGCATTTTCTCGATAACTACTGCGTGGGGTTTGAACAGTTTCTGCCTTATCTGCTGGGAGAAAGTGACGGACAGCCTAAAGATGCCCAGTGGGCGGAAAAGATATGTGGGATCGATGCCGACACGATTCGTGAACTGGCACGGCAGATGGCAGGGGGGAGAACGCAAATTATTGCCGGCTGGTGCGTCCAGCGCATGCAGCATGGGGAGCAATGGGCGTGGATGATTGTGGTGCTGGCTTCAATGCTCGGACAAATCGGTTTACCCGGCGGGGGCTTTGGTTTTGGCTGGCACTATAACGGCGCGGGTACGCCAGGCCGTAAGGGGGTAATTCTGAGTGGTTTTTCTGGCTCCACCACCGTTCCTCCGATACATGACAGCACCGATTATAAGGGCTATAGCAGCACCATCCCTATTGCACGTTTTATTGATGCGATACTGGAGCCGGGCAAGCAAATTAACTGGAACGGTAAAACGGTGAAACTGCCGCCGTTGAAGATGTGCGTTTTCGCCGGGACCAATCCTTTTCATCGCCACCAGCAGATCAACCGCATTATTGAGGGCTGGCGGAAGCTGGAAACCGTTATCGCTATTGATAATCAGTGGACCTCGACCTGTCGCTTCGCCGACATTGTATTGCCTGCGACGACGCAATTTGAACGTAACGATCTCGACCAGTATGGCAACCACTCCAACCGCGGCATTATCGCCATGAAACAGCTGGTACAGCCGCAATTTGAAGCGCGTAATGATTTCGATATTTTCCGCGATCTTTGCCGCCGCTTTAATCGTGAAGAGGCCTTCACCGAAGGATTGGATGAGATGGGGTGGTTGAAGCGGATCTGGCAGGAAGGAAGCCAGCAGGGGAAAGGGCGCGGCGTTCATCTCCCGGCATTTGACGTCTTCTGGAATCAGCAGGAGTACGTTGAGTTCGAGCATCCGCAGATGTTTGTTCGACATCAGGCATTCCGCGAAGATCCCGATCTTGAGCCGCTGGGGACACCAAGCGGTTTGATCGAAATTTTCTCGAAAACTATTGCCGATATGCAGTATGACGACTGCCAGGGGCATCCGATGTGGTTTGAGAAAATCGAACGATCACACGGCGGGCCGGGGTCGCAGCGTTGGCCGCTGCATCTGCAATCCGTCCACCCGGACTTCCGTCTGCATTCGCAGCTTTGTGAATCTGAAGCGCTACGTAAGCATTATGCGGTAAGTGGCAAAGAACCGGTGTTTATCAACCCGCAGGATGCCAGTGCAAGAGGGATTCGCAATGGTGATATCGTCCGTGTATTTAATGCGCGTGGACAAGTGCTCGCCGGGGCAGTTGTCTCCGATCTCTACTCGCCAGGCGTCGTGCGTATTCATGAAGGCGCCTGGTACGATCCGGAGAATGGCGGAGAAATCGGGGCACTGTGCAAATACGGCAACCCGAACGTGTTAACGATAGATATCGGCACGTCTCAATTGGCACAAGCCACCAGTGCCCATACTGCGCTGGTGGAAATCGAGAAATATACCGGCAAGCTGGCGAATGTGACGGCATTCAGCGGCCCGATAAAAATGGTGGCGCAGTGCGAATATGTTCCGGCAGAGCAGGGGAGGTCATAATGAAAGACTCTTCCCTGACACCAGAGCAGGTGGCCTGCGTTTACGCCTGGCTGGCGCAGTTGTTTTCCCGTGAGCGAGATGACGAAAGCCTGGAACAGTTGCATTCCAGCGAAATGGCGGAGTGGTTTGCGTTGCTAAAAGGTGAGCCATCGCTTGAGGCGGAAGTACTTCTGCTGGAGGAAAAAATTGCGGCGCTTAAGATGCGTGAAGACGTCACTCTGGAACTGGCAGCTGATTTTTGCAGTCTGTTTTTGATGTCGGACAAACACGCGGCGTTACCCTATGCGTCGGCTCATCTCGAAGGGGGATCGAACTACGGCGTCATTAAACAACTGTTATCTGATGCGGGCATGCAGGTCAGCAATACGTTTAGCGAGTCAGCCGATCACCTGGCGATTTTCGTCGAACTGCTGAGCCATCTGCATTTTTCACTGGCTGAAGCTGGCTTGCGTCATCAGCAAATTGACGCGCTGCGCAGAGAAACGCTGGCGGGGTTGTTACGCTGGTTACCGGAATTCACCGCTAAATGCTGTCGTTATGATGATTTTGGGTTTTATGGTGCGCTGAGCCAGCTGTTGCTGGCATTGGTCAGGCTGGATAATCAGCACTGAGTGCTGACCTTAGTCGGAAAAAAACGGGAGTAAATTTACTCCCGTTTTTATTATGTTAGCCAGTGTCACCGTACAACCAGCACCGGACATTTCGCATGGCGGACTACGGCAGAAGCCGTTGAACCCAGCAGGTAGGTGCTAAAACCAGGCTTATGCGAGGCGATGACGATAAGTTCGGCGTCAACCGCCTCCGCCAGTTTGAGGATCTGATCCTTCGGCGGGCCGTAAACGACGTGGATTTGACTCCTGCCAGCAGGAATGTTGAATTGCTTAACAATCTCTTCGAGTTTTTCGCTGGCCTTGGCCTGCAGACCACTGCGATCCGGGAATTCGCTTGAGTAGGCCAGCCCCAGCGAGGCATAGAACGGAACGGTAGGAATAACGGCCAGAAAATGGACCTTGGCGGTTTTGGCATGAGCCTGAACCTGCGGCACAACATGGCGGGTTAAATCGGCTTCAGAGATATCAATGGGCACCAGAATTGAGCGATACATATTCACTACCTCCTGTTTGTTTACCTCTATCCTGAGTGTACCCAAGGTTGTCTCTGTATAATAAGTGACCAGATCAAGGTTACGTGCATAATTGTCGTCAATGATAAACGGGGAACGTAAGTTCCCGTTTTCTAATGCAGATGTGGGCCACG
This sequence comes from Citrobacter sp. S55_ASV_140, assembly GCF_018919505.1. Classification (NCBI taxonomy): domain Bacteria; kingdom Pseudomonadati; phylum Pseudomonadota; class Gammaproteobacteria; order Enterobacterales; family Enterobacteriaceae; genus Citrobacter; species Citrobacter sp. S55_ASV_140. The sequence goes on along the minus strand of NZ_JAHLQZ010000028.1, from coordinate 8,876 downwards.
TTTTACCGCCTTTAGTTCGCCAGCACGATGACATCCCCCGTTGCCGGGGCTTTTGTTCCCGGTAGCCACAACCGTCCCCACGAACCGGTACAATGACAGCCGAGCAGTTTTTCCGGTTGCTGCTGCTTAATAAATTGCCGCGTCCGCCACAGCTTAGCGGGGGAGGCGGCGCGTAAATGGAACCCACCGATGAGGGCGTGAATTTTGCGAATGCCGGTGATGTTCTGGCAATGGCGGACGATATTTTCTATTCCCCGGTGCCCGCAGCCGGTAATGATCACCAGCCCACGGTCAGATTTATAGATCAATACGCCTTCATCGCTGATGTAATCTGGCTGAGGTGTTTCCGCGCGAATAACACCATAGGCCTGCGGTGTGGGTACGCTAATTTCCCCGGACCACAAAAAACGATCGCTTATCGCCAACGGTTCGCGGGTGTATTCCATATTCAGACGAGAGTAGTCGTTATCGCGGGAGAGTTTTTTAATTTGTCGCGGCTTTCCCGCAAGCGTTATCGACGCGTAACGCTCACAGGCTATTTGAGGATGGCAAATAATACGGCTGTTATCGGCAAGCCAGGGGACGCCGCCACAATGATCGTAATGACCGTGTGACAGCACCACGGCGGTTAATTGCGTCAGGTCGATCCCCATTTGCGCGGCGTTTAGAATGAAGCTGTCATCCGGCCCGGTATCAAACAGTATGGTGGTGGTTTCATCCTGAATTAACAGACTTAATCCAGGCTTTGCCCGTAATGATTTATCTGCGCCAGCAGCGCGCCGGTTTTCAAGCAACACCGTGAGGGTTAAAGCCATGCCTGACTCCAGTATTAAAACGGCATACTGTAACGCACAGCTTTTGAGAGCGCTGTGATCGCAGCGCCCTTTGGCGTTATCCGTTATTGCGTACTGTTTGCCTGCGCACGATGTTTTTGGGCCTGCTGCTCATGGGCATAGGAATGAGCATTATTTGTTGACTGATGTACTACCATCGCTTTTTCATGTTCATTCATCTGCGAAAATGATTGTGCATGGGGTGACGTTTCGGCTGCATTAACGCCCGCTGAGATAAAAAACGCGATAGCTAAAAAAGAGGACATCTTATTCATCATATTTCTCCTGTGTGGGTTTACGGAAGAAATTATAATTAGCACGCGCTGTCAGTGACGTGACAGGAATATGACGGTTGTGTCAGAGAACAGGAAACACTTAACCGTCATCAGCAGAGATTAAATTGCATGCCGGGGCAGCGTCAGAATAAAGCGGGTGGCATGTGAATCAGATGTCACCGCAACGTTTCCCTGATGGGCAATGACTATCGATTTCACGATCGCAAGGCCAATGCCGCTGCCTTCTCCCTTACGTTGCCGGGAAGGATCTACCCGATAGAAGCGGTCAAAGAGTCGCGGAAGATGTTGTGGAGGAATTGGCGGGCCGGGGTTTTCAACGACTATCTGCACCTGTTCATCGGCCTCTTTCACCCGCACGGTCACTGACTCGCCTTTTGGCGTGTAACGCATGGCATTTGAAAGCAGATTACTCATTGCCCGGCGTAACATTAACGGATCGCCCGATACCCAACATTCGCGCCCCTCAAAGCGTAAACCAACCTCACGCTCTTCTGCCCAGGCTTCGAAAAAGTCGAACACTTTACTGACCTCATCAGCCAGATTGAGCGCGGTCTTTTCCGGGATCAGTTGATTGTTATCCGCTTGCGCCAGAAACAGCATGTCACTCACCATCTTCGACATCCGGCCAAATTCTTCGAGATTGGAATACAGCACGTCCTCCAGCTCTTTTTGGCTGCGGATCTGGCTTAGCGCAATTTCCGTTTGCGTGACCAGGTTGGTAATTGGAGTGCGGATCTCATGGGCAATATCTGCCGAGAAGTTCGACTGACGTTTAAAAACATCCTCGATGCGTTCGATCATGTGATTAAACGAACTGACCAACTGTTCCAGTTCAATAGGCACGGTTTGCGGGTCGAGGCGTACGTCGAGATCTTTCGAGGTGATATTTTGGATGCGGCGACTGACATTACGGATCGGTTCATGACCTTTATAAACGGCGAACAGCACGATAAAAACAATCATCATGCTAATCAGTGATGCCGTCATAATCAGCTTGTTTTTCAGGTCATTAATATAGTGCAGATGAAAATCGATCGATAATGCCAGGTACAGCGTATATGCCGGTTTTCCATCGGCAAGCTGGCCTACAGGTAAACGAATCATACGCCAGTTTGATGATGTCATCTGCCCGTGCGTATGTTTGGGCGTTTGCAGCATGGGGCCGGATATAATAAAGACATCGCGGGCTTGGGCATTTTTATCCGGCCTTGCACTGGCGATAAATTGCCGAAGATCCGGGGCGTCAGGTGAATGAAAAATAGCCTTCTGATTGCTATCTTCCAGAGAAATAATGACGTTCGAGTAACCTGCCACGACGTTTTTTAGCGTTTCCAGTCGGCGTGGTTCAGGTTCGTTCGGTTGATTAAGAATACGCTCCAGCGTGGCGCTGATCTCTTGTAAATCATTGATGTCCTGCTCGGCGAAATGCACTTTCACTGAGTGGATCATTATCCATGCGAAGGCGAAAAATGAAGCGATAGTCGCCAGACTGATGAAAAAGGTCAGTCGCGTCGCCAGGGAAAAAGGGCGTTGCCATCGTTTACTGACCATCAGGAACCTCAAGCATATATCCCACGCCGCGCACGGTCTGAATCAGTTTCGGCTCAAAGTCATTATCGATTTTGGCGCGCAGACGCTTAACGGCGACATCGATGGCGTTGGTATCGCTGTCAAAATTCATATCCCAGACCTGAGAGGCAATCAGCGAGCGGGGTAAAACTTCTCCCTGGTGGCGCAGGAAAAACTCAAGCAGCGTAAACTCTTTGCTGGTCAGGGTGATGCGCGCCCCGCTGCGGGTGACTTTTCTACTCACCAGATCAACCATTAAATCTGCGACCTGAAACTGGCTTTCAACAATTACCGCCGCGCCCCGGCGTAATAGCGTTCTGACCCGCGCCAACAGTTCGGCAAAGGCAAACGGTTTGACCAGGTAATCGTCAGCGCCTAATTCCAGACCTTTAACCCGATGTTCAATGGTACCCAGCGCAGTGAGGAGAAGAATGGGCATGCCTTTATTGGCGCTACGCAGCATGCGTACGATATCCCAGCCGTTTACATCCGGCAGCATGATGTCGAGGATGAGCAGATCGTAATCGCCGGTCATCGCCAGGTGGTACCCGTTCAGGCCGTTATCCGCCAAATCCACGACAAAACCTGCTTCCGTCAGGCCTTTCGTCAGGTATTCACCGGTTTTTTTCTCATCTTCGACTATCAAAATCTTCATCGCATTCTCCTTCTCGCACTGCTTGTGCGGACTTTCAATTCTAGGGAAGCGGGATCGGATAGCAATCGGTTATTGGGAAAATGACAGTTTTGTCATTTTCCTGTCACCGGTTAAACAGAGTCACTTCGTTAAAGTACAACACTATAAATTCCTACCTATTTTAGGGTCATCAGTCCGGTCAGGACGTGAAGAACTATGAGCAAATTTAAGCTTCTTACCCTCAGCGCTATATTCGTTCTCGCCGGTTGTTCATTAGCGCCGGACTATCAGCGCCCGGCTTTGCCGGTGCCACAGCAATTCTCCTTAAGCCAGAATGCGCTGGTGTCAGCCTCGGGGAATTATCAGGACACCGGTTGGCGGACCTTCTTCGTTGACGACCAGGTTAAGATGCTGATTGGTGAGGCGCTGGCCAATAACCGCGATTTGCGTATGGCTGTGCTGAAGGTTCAGGAGGCGCGAGCGCAATATGGCGTCACGGACGCTGACCGCTATCCGCAAATTACGGCAGGATCCAGCGGTACCTACAGCGGTAAATTAAAAGGCGACAGCAGCACCGATCGCGAATTCGAGGCCGGACTGAATCTCAGTTTCGATTTGGATTTTTTTGGTCGGCTGAAAAATATGAGTGAAGCCGATCGACAGAATTTCTTTGCCAGCGAAGAGGCGCGTCGGGCGGTACATATCTCATTAATCTCTAACGTGTCGCAAAGTTATTTCAATCAGCGTCTGGCTTATGCACAACTGCAAATTGCCGAAGAAACGCTGCAAAACTATCAGCGTTCCTACGCCTTTGTTGAAAAACAACTGGTCACCGGTAGCACTAATGTACTGGCGCTGGAACAGGCGCGGGGCGTGATTGAAAGTACGCGCAGCGAAATCGCGAAGCGTAAAGGTGAACTGGCGCAGGCCAACAACGCGCTGCAACTGTTGCTGGGTACCTACGGAAAATTACCCGACGATCGAGCGCGCAGTCGCGGAGATATTAAACCGGTTACGCTGCCGCCATCACTCTCGTCGCAAATACTGTTACAGCGTCCGGATATTATGGAAGCTGAGCACGGATTAATGGCGGCGAATGCCAATATCGGCGCCGCGCGGGCGGCATTTTTCCCGTCGATTACCCTGACCAGCTCCGTGTCCAGTAGCAGCAGCGATCTCTCCAGCTTGTTTAATGCTGCCAGCGGCATGTGGAATTTTGTCCCCAAAATAGATATTCCAATTTTTAACGCCGGACGTAATCAGTCCAATCTTGATCTGGCTGAAATTCGCCAACAGCAGTCGGTGGTGAATTACGAACAAAAAATTCAGGGTGCATTTAAAGAGGTGGCCGATGCGCTGGCGTTGCGCCAAAGCATTGCCGATCAAATTAGCGGCCAGCAGCGCTACCTGACGTCATTGCTAATCACCCTACAACGTGCCAGAGCGCTGTATCAGAATGGCGCGGTTAGCTATATCGAAGTTCTGGACGCCGAACGTTCTTTATTTGCCACGCAGCAATCGCTGCTCGATCTTAATTACGCCCAGCAGGTTAATGAAATTAAGCTGTTTGCTGCCTTAGGCGGCGGTTGGGTGGAGTAAACCTTAATATTAACTTTTCAGGAGCATCAACTATGAATACTACCGCCAAAGCCGTGCTGTTAAGCCTTTTCTCTGTGGTCATATTTAACGCTCAGGCCAATGAGCATCAACATGGCGAGATGATGAGTATGCAGCCGGCGGCTCAACAGGAACAACGCATTAGCGCGACTGGAGTGATTGAAGCTGTTGATATGGAAAGTAAAAAAGTCACGATTAAACATGATCCTATTCCGGCGGTGAACTGGCCGGCGATGACGATGCGTTTTACGCTGGTGGCCGACACCAGGGCTGACGATATTAAACCGGGCGATAAGGTCGCGTTTACGTTTGTTCAGCAGGGAAATCTCTCTGTGTTACGCGATATTCACATCAGTAAATAACGTTCTCGCTGGTCTCTTTAATTCTTGCCCGGGTTCTTGCGAGCGCGGGTGAGATTATCGCGCAATGGAAATCATTATGGCGTCTTTAAATATTAAAAATACCGCGCTTATTCTCGCTGGCATGATTGCAGGTGGGATTATTTCTGTCGGTGTTTATACTTATTATTCATCCGCAAAAGTATCGACCGAAACCGGACCGGCTTCGCCAAAAGAAGCCAGAAAAGTTCTGTTCTGGTATGACCCCATGTATCCGAATACGCGTTTTGACAAGCCGGGCAAATCGCCGTTCATGGATATGGATTTAATCCCGAAATATGCCGATGAAGAGACCGCAAGCGCGTCAGCACCTGGCGTGCGCATCGATCCCACTCAGACCCAGAATCTGGGGCTAAAAACGGAACCCGTGCGTCGGGGACCACTGCACTATGCGCAAACTTTCCCGGCTAACGTGAGCTATAACGAATACCAGTTTGTTATTGTCCAGGCCCGCTCCGCTGGCTTTATCGAGAAGGTTTACCCGCTCACTGTGGGTGACAAAATTAAGAAGGGTTCTCCGCTCATTGACCTGACGATTCCTGACTGGGTTGAGGCGCAGAGCGAATATTTGCTGTTGCGCGAGACCGGCGGCAGCGCGACGCAGGTGGAAGGGATTCTGGAGCGATTACGCCTTGCCGGCATGCCGGAAGCGGATATCCAGCGTTTAAAGTCGACGCGTAAAATTCAGACCCGCTTTACCCTGAAAGCCCCCATTGATGGGGTGATCACCGCATTCGATTTGCGTACCGGCATGAATATTTCTAAAGACAATGTGGTCGCGAAAATTCAGGGAATGGATCCGGTATGGGTCAGCGCGTCGGTCCCGGAATCTATTGCCTGGCTGATTAAAGATGCCTCGCAATTTCGCATCACTGTTCCTGCCTGGCCGGATAAACCATTCACCATCAGTAAGTGGAGTATTTTGCCAAGCGTAGATGCTACCACGCGTACCCTCCAGCTGCGTTTGCAGGTTGATAACCCCGACGAAGCGCTCAAGCCTGGAATGAATGCTTACCTGCAATTGAAAACGCAAAGCGAGCCGATGCTGCTGATCCCGTCTAAAGCGTTAATTGATACGGGTACCGAACAGCGGGTGATTACCGTTGATCATGAAGGTCGATTTGTGCCGAAGCAGGTTGCTGTATTCCATGAATCTCAGGGGCTGACGGCTATTCGCTCAGGCCTGGCCGAAGGTGAAAAAGTGGTGTCCAGCGGCCTGTTCCTGATTGACTCCGAGGCGAATATTTCTGGCGCCCTTGACCGTATGCGCGCCCAGCACAGTGGTGCGCAAGACGCAGGCGCGATGTCAGCCCAGGCGACCCATTCACATTGAGGACATGATAAATGATTGAATGGATTATCCGCCGTTCAGTGGCAAACCGCTTCCTGGTGATGATGGGGGCGCTGTTTCTCAGCATCTGGGGAACCTGGACCATCATTAACACCCCGGTTGATGCGCTGCCCGATCTCTCTGATGTCCAGGTGATTGTCAAAACCAGCTACCCCGGACAGGCGCCGCAAATCGTCGAGAATCAGGTCACTTACCCCCTGACCACCACCATGCTGTCGGTACCGGGCGCGAAGACGGTGCGCGGCTTCTCGCAGTTTGGCGATTCCTATGTGTACGTCATTTTCGAGGATGGCACCGATCCTTACTGGGCACGCTCGCGCGTACTGGAATATCTCAACCAGGTGCAGGGAAAATTGCCGGCAGGCGTTAGTGCCGAAATGGGACCGGACGCCACGGGCGTCGGCTGGATCTTTGAATATGCGCTGGTGGATCGCAGCGGAAAACATGACCTCGCGGAATTACGTTCTCTTCAGGACTGGTTTTTAAAATATGAGTTAAAAACGATTCCTAACGTGGCGGAAGTGGCCTCGGTGGGCGGCGTGGTTAAACAGTACCAGGTGGTTATCGACCCGATGAAGCTGACGCAATATGGCATCAGCCTGGCGGAGGTGAAATCTGCGCTGGATACGTCAAATCAGGAAGCGGGCGGCTCGTCGGTGGAGATGGCTGAAGCCGAATATATGGTGCGTGCCAGTGGCTATCTGCAAACGCTTGATGATTTCAATAATATCGTCCTGAAAACCGGGGCCGACGGTGTACCGGTTTATCTGCGCGATGTGGCACGCGTTCAGATTGGACCGGAAATGCGCCGCGGGATCGCCGAGCTGAACGGCGAAGGCGAAGTGGCGGGCGGGGTGGTTATCCTGCGCTCCGGTAAAAATGCGCGTGAGGTGATCTCCGCCGTTAAAGCCAAACTCGACACCCTGAAAAGCAGCCTGCCGGAAGGCGTTGAGGTAGTTACAACATACGATCGCAGTCAGCTTATCGATCGCGCCATTGATAACCTGAGCTATAAGCTACTGGAGGAGTTTATCGTCGTTGCGCTGGTGTGCGCGCTGTTCCTGTGGCATCTGCGTTCGGCATTGGTGGCGATTATTTCCCTGCCGTTGGGGCTGTGTATCGCGTTTATCGTGATGCATTTCCAGGGGCTGAACGCCAATATTATGTCGCTCGGGGGAATTGCCATTGCTGTCGGGGCGATGGTTGATGCGGCAATCGTGATGATTGAGAACGCCCATAAGCGACTGGAAGAGTGGGGGCATCAGCATCCGGGTAAAAAGCTGGATAACGCCACGCGCTGGAAGGTCATTACCGACGCCTCGGTGGAAGTTGGCCCGGCATTGTTCATCAGCTTGCTGATAATTACGTTGTCATTTATCCCTATTTTCACCCTTGAAGGGCAGGAAGGGCGGCTGTTTGGTCCGCTGGCGTTCACCAAAACCTATGCCATGGCGGGCGCGGCATTTCTGGCCATTGTGGTTATTCCGATCCTGATGGGGTTCTGGATCCGCGGCAAAATACCAGCGGAAAGCAGCAACCCGCTTAACCGCTTCCTGATCCGTATTTACCATCCGCTATTGCTGAAGGTGCTGCACTGGCCCAAAACCACTATCCTGGTCGCGGTGCTGTCAATACTGACGGTTATCTACCCGCTGAATAAAGTCGGTGGTGAATTCCTGCCGCAGATTAACGAAGGCGATTTGCTGTATATGCCTTCGACACTGCCGGGGATTTCGGCGGCGCAGGCGGCGGACATGCTGCAAAAAACCGATAAGCTGATCATGACCGTTCCTGAAGTGGCGCGCGTATTTGGTAAAACCGGTAAAGCGGAAACCGCAACTGATTCCGCACCGCTGGAAATGGTTGAAACGACGATCCAACTGAAGCCGCAGGATCAGTGGCGTCCGGGTATGACGATGGACAAAATCATCGCCGAGCTGGATAAAACCGTGCGCTTGCCGGGGCTGGCGAATTTGTGGGTGCCACCAATTCGTAACCGTATCGACATGCTCTCTACCGGGATAAAAAGCCCTATCGGGATTAAAGTGTCAGGTAACGTGCTGGCTGATATCGATGCGACGGCGGAACAAATTGAAGAGGTAGCCAGAACCGTGCCAGGCGTCGCCTCTGCGTTAGCTGAGCGTCTGGTAGGGGGACGCTATCTCAACGTGGATATTA
>NZ_JAHLQZ010000289.1:0-3607 GCF_018919505.1 Citrobacter sp. S55_ASV_140 | reverse complement strand
TCTGCTACATATTCCGCACTGCCAAGCGTGCTGCCGCTGATAAGAGTGATGTCTGCCATGCTCGCCCACCTTTATAAAGAAGGCGCATTGTACGCTGTGAGCGAGCTGGGATCTACCTGTGGAAAAATGTGGGATTAAAAAAAATGATCATGGCTTGATGGTACGCATGATCGGGTTCTGCAGGACGATCAGGGTTTCAGTGGACTGAATTTCATCAATTGTTTGGATCTTGTTGATAAGTACCTGTTGCAGCGCGTCGATCGACTTGCACATCACCTTAATAAAGATGCTGTAGTGGCCGGTGGTGTAATAGGCTTCGGTCACTTCGTCAAGGCTTTCCAGTCTGGCCAGCGCTGACGGATAGTCCTTCGCGCTTTTCAGAATGATGCCGATAAAGCAACCGACGTCATAACCCAACTGTTTGGGACTGACATCAATACGCGCACCGGTGATGATCCCGGCCTGCTTCATCTTTTCTACGCGAACGTGAATTGTCCCCGGACTAACGCCAAACTGTTTGGCCAATTCTGCGTAGGCGGTGCGAGCATTTTCCATCAGGGCATCAAGAATGCCGCGGTCCAGATTGTCGATCTGATAATTTTCCATAGGTTTTTCTTATGTAGATTAATGATTCTTTTTATTTTAGACGTTAATTTTAACGAATCAAAATCGAAGTCGGCTTTTTGTTTGTTGATTATTGAATATTACCTCCATTCTGTTGCTTAATCATAGGCAACAGGACACAGGAGTACACATAATGAAAACCGCTTACATTGCCAAACAACGTCAAATTAGCTTCGTAAAATCTCATTTTTCTCGTCAGCTGGAAGAGCGTTTAGGTCTGATCGAAGTTCAGGCTCCGATCCTCAGCCGCGTAGGAGATGGCACGCAGGATAACTTGTCGGGCTGTGAAAAAGCGGTGCAGGTGAAGGTTAAAGCATTACCGGACGCTCAATTCGAAGTGGTTCATTCACTGGCGAAGTGGAAGCGTCAAACGTTAGGACAACACGACTTTAGCGCAGGCGAAGGGTTGTACACGCACATGAAGGCCCTGCGTCCCGATGAAGATCGCCTCTCCCCACTGCACTCAGTGTATGTTGACCAGTGGGACTGGGAGCGCGTGATGGGCGACGGCGAGCGTCAATTCTCCACTCTGAAAAGCACGGTAGAGGCTATCTGGGCGGGAATTAAGGCCACCGAGGCTGCGGTTAGTAAAGAGTTTGGTCTGGCACCGTTCCTGCCAGAGCAGATCCACTTTGTTCATAGCCAGGAGCTGTTATCTCGTTATCCGGATCTTGACGCGAAAGGTCGTGAACGTGCGATCGCGAAAGAACTGGGCGCAGTATTCCTGGTAGGTATCGGCGGCAAGCTCAGTGATGGTCACCGTCATGATGTACGCGCGCCGGATTATGATGACTGGAGTTCAGCGTCTGAGCTGGGTCACGCCGGTCTGAACGGTGATATTCTGGTGTGGAACCCGGTTCTGGAAGATGCGTTTGAGCTGTCTTCGATGGGGATCCGTGTGGATGCCGACACCCTTAAACACCAGCTTTCATTGACCGGTGATGAAGATCGTCTGAGTCTGGAATGGCACCAGGCGCTGCTGCGTGGTGAAATGCCGCAGACAATCGGTGGCGGCATTGGACAGTCGCGTTTGACCATGCTGCTGCTGCAATTACCGCACATTGGTCAGGTGCAGTGTGGCGTGTGGCCGGCACAGGTACGTGAAAGCGTTTCTTCCCTGCTGTAATAATTAACGCCGCCAGCGTCTGAGCAGGCGGCTTCGCATCCCGGTATCAAAGCGCCAGATATGATCGAAAATGCGCATGATGCCGGGTTTGCCGTGTGCTGACATCGCCACCGCATGAAAACGATGCTGGTGCACCCGCTGTAATTCACCCACTTTATTGACGACCTCATCGGGCAATCGCTGAGCGATAAAATCAGAGATCACCACCGCATCGGCATCAAACCATTCCCGGCCCTGCATGCGCTCAATAATGGCGCGAAAGCAGCTGGCAATATCGGTACCGCCGCGAAAACGCTGGCTTAAAAAACGGATCGCTTGTTCAATGCCTTCCGGACCAGACAGCTCATAGCGCACCACTTCTGTTGAAAACAGCATAATGAAACAGCGCCGGTTATCGGCCAGGGCGACGCGCATTAGCGCCAGGCAAAAGGCTTTTGCACATTGCTCATTAAAACCGCCCATTGATCCCGACGTATCAACGCAAACAATAAACGGTCCGCGCGGCTGCTCGTCAAAATCCTGATGCACCACCGGACGTTCCGTTACTTTCTCGCGCCATGCCTCGCCGTGCAGACGATAGGTCAACAGCTGCTTTTCCACCAGCCGTCGGTAGAACTCGTATTCCAGTTCAGTAATGCCCAGTGTGGCCAGTTCCGGCGGCAACAGGCGCAGGATGTCGTCGCTTTGCTGGATGCCATCCACCTGTTCCGGGACGGTGGCGGGTTCCCGCACAAGGGTACGGAAGGTCTCCATGGGTGCATCTTTACGCGGCACAGATTTGGCCTCTCTGGAACGGCCTAACTGTTCAGCCAGACGCTGGAGTTCGGGTTGTTGCGCCAGAAATTCGCCGTATTTCACCATCAGTTGATAATCGCCGCGCTTGATTTGACCTGCGCTCATATCCCATAACCGGCCTGCGGCGTTGTCGTTTTCTGCCAGAACGGGTTCCAGTTGCCCGCTAAGGGTCATCCGTTCCTGAACTTCACTAAGTAAATGTTCACGCTCATCTTCCAGCAGTTGCTGATTCAGCGTTGTAGTTTGTACCACCAGACTCAGGCGCCAGCGCTGGAGAAAAAGCGTATGCAGGGCGGGCGTAAAGGTACTGTTGTCATCAACCAGTTGCTGCGCTTGCCCGGCCCACGGCGAATGGAGGCGGTGTAATAGCGCCAATATTTGCGGGAGCTGGACCATAAACTGCGCATGAGAGAGGAGCTGGCTTTGTTGGTAACAAATGACCTCTTCCGTCAACTCCGGCGGTACATGGGTATCTTTGAGGCGGCTGCGCAGTGACTCGCGCCAGCGGGGAATATCGTCAGTAATCGCTTTTTTAAGGCGAGGAAACTTTTTAAAAAACACCACCATCTTTGGAGAAGCCAGCAGGGCGACGATCATCTCTTCGATCATCGCCTCTTCACTGACTGCCAGCATGATATTGAGCGTATCAAGGGTTAGCATTGTTGCGCCTGGCGGATTTGTGCCCCGACATCCTGCAGGCTGGCCTCAATGCGGCCTAACCAGTCGCTATGAATAAACAGACATTTTTGCTGTTCGCTGAATGCACTGTGCTGCTGGTGCCACTCGTTATCAAGTGCTTCAAGCTGCTGTTTTATCTCATCAGGCATACTCTCTTGCGATGCACCGGGCAGCGCCAGACGAGAGCCTTGCAAACTGACGTCGCGCACAACCAGGTGCTGTGCGCTATCGACTTCCATGTTCAGCGTTTGGGCGAAGCCGATCCCGTTTAATTTTCCGCGGATCTCACCACCTTTGGTTAGCCACTGTTCCAGCGCTCCCCGTTCGAAAGCAATATGGATAACTTCCATATCATGTAGTTTTAAGGGTTTTTGCAGCAGTAAT
>NZ_JAHLQZ010000288.1:0-3682 GCF_018919505.1 Citrobacter sp. S55_ASV_140 | reverse complement strand
TGAGGAGGTAGTATGGAATCTATTCACGGGCATGAAGTGCTCAACATGATGATTGAATCTGGCGAGCAGTATTCAAATGCCAGTCTTGAAGCGGCGATTACGGCTCGTTTTGGCGAGCGGGCACGTTTTCACACCTGTAATGCGCAAGGAATGACGGCGGCTGAGCTGGTGGCATTTTTAGCGGCGAAGGGGAAGTTTATTGCAAAAGAAGACGGCTTCTCTACGCACGAAAGCAAGATCTGCCGCCATTAAGATTATCGAATAACGGTGGCATCTCACCACCGTTATCCAACAGAATTAATTCTGCGTATCGAGCGTAGCCAGCTCTTTGTCGATGAAATAAAGACCTTCACCGCTTTTTCCTGCCAGCGATAGCTTATCAATAACAGATTTAAATAATTTCTCTTCTTCATGCTGCTCGGCAACATACCACTGCAGGAAATTAAACGTCGGATAATCCTGGTGGGTCATTGCCGCGTGAGCCAGTTCATTAATTTTCCGGGTGATCAGCTGTTCGTGTTCGTAAGTGACACGGAACAGTTCGTCCAGAGAAGCATATTCAGCGAAGGGGGAAGAGACGGTATTAATACGCGGTAAGCTACCGGTGTCAGTCAGGTAGTCGAACAGACGCTGCATATGCGTCATCTCTTCCTGGGCGTGACGGCGCAGAAACGCGGCAGCACCTTCGAAGCTGTGATAGCTGCACCACGCGCTCATCTGTTGGTAGAGCAGAGATGAATATAATTCAAGATTCATTTGCTCATTCAGTTGGTCGATCATTTCTGTTTTCAGCATGGTTCTGCTCCACAAACGTTATTATATATTACGTGGCGCCACTATAATTTGTTATTTAATTATTTGCAAAAGGTAAAATAATAAATTTATTTATTAAAAATACGAATGGGAATAAAACGCATTAACGCTATTGAGCGGAGGATATAAATACCGAAGTAACAAATGACCAGCAAAAAAATGCTGGTCGAAAATATTAGTAATTGAATGAGGACGCTGGAGATACCGCGACGCCGTGACACTGCCAGGCGAGCGTAATTTTGGTGTTCAAACACAAAGAACCGGCATATACGCTACAGGTTGACACTGGCTGCCCAAACGCAACGGCGCTGGCATAACCCATACGCTGGCACTCTTTGGTGGCGGTTCCCTGGGTTACGTAGTCATCGGTTCGTGCCGTTTGCAACATGGCCTGGTTGTAAGTCAGGCGAACCACGCCGGTGATGGCGCTGGCTTCGCTCACCTGCGCCTGTTTAGTAATAGTGCATCCTGTCAGCACGAGCGGCAAAAGGGCAATGATAAAGGTCTTCATGAGATCGCTCTGAAAGTTCGGAGATAGTCTATCATGGCATGCCTTTCGACGTATCAATGGCTTGAATAGCCTGAAGATCACCTGCGATTAATCGCAACGACGTCACTTTCTGAGGCCATTCTGAGCTGCTGAGGGAAAAATGTGAGCCCTTCATTACTTTATAAAACAAAATTTCATTAAATTTGAAAGTGGGTTTGCAAAATAGTAATGTGGCCTGAATGTTATGACTTTCAGCAGTCCACGCTACGCATTCAGGAGATGACAGAATGAAAATTGCATTGATGATGGAAAACAGCCAGGCAAGCAAAAACGCCATCATTCATAACGAGCTTAAAGCCGTTGCGGATGAGAAAGGTTTTCCCGTTTATAACGTCGGCATGAGCGATGAAAATGACCATCATCTGACCTACATTCATTTAGGGATTATGGCCAGCATCCTGCTGAATTCCAGAGCCGTGGATTTTGTGGTCACCGGCTGTGGTACGGGTCAGGGCGCAATGATGTCACTGAATATCCATCCGGGAGTCGTATGCGGCTACTGCCTCGATCCGGCGGACGCATTCTTGTTTTCTCAGATCAACAATGGGAATGCGCTTTCTCTGGCCTTCGCCAAAGGCTTTGGCTGGGGTGCCGAGCTCAATGTGCGCTATATGTTTGAAAAAGCGTTTACTGGACGTACCGGGGAAGGTTATCCACCGGAACGTAAAGAGCCGCAGGTGCGTAACGCCGGTATTCTGAATCAGGTGAAAGCGGCAGTGGTAAAAGAGAATTATCTGGATACGCTGCGCGCTATCGATCCTGAACTGGTGAAAACCGCCGTCTCGGGTCCACGCTTCCAGCAGTGCTTCTTTGAAAACTGCCAGGACAAGTCGATCGAAGCGTTTGTGCGCGAGATTATTGGCTAAATCCTGCTGGCCCGGCGGTGTTCTCCCGCCGGGCTATCTGTTCTTATCTGACACCGCACTTCCGGCATCACGGGTAAGCCGCAGCGTATCTACCATACCGACCAGACAAATTATGGCGATAGCCACAAAGGCCAGGCGGAAGCTGATCCCCGGAATATTGCCCAGCGCCAGCCATTCACTGACTTCAGCGCCGATACGGATCCCAATAGCGGCTAATGAAATTCCCAGTCCCACTGCTAACTGTGTTGCCGTACTGAACAGCGTATTGGCGTAGCTCATTTGCGACGCGGGGACGTCCGCAAATGCAAGCGTACTGACGCCGGTAAACTGGATTGAACGGAACACACCGCCCAGATACAGCACCAGCAAAATAACCCATACGGGCGTTTGCGGCGTTATCAATGCACAGGCCAGCAGCGCCAGGACGTTAAGGGCCCCGTTGATCAACAGCAATTTCTTAAAGCCCAGCCAGCGTATCAACGGCGTGGTGGCAGGTTTTATCGTCAGATTGCCTACAAACACCGCCAGCACCAGCGAACCTGCGTGAAAAGCGTTCATGCCAAAACCTACCTGGAACATTAACGGCAGCAGAAATGGTACGGCGCTGATAGAGGCGCGAAACAGCGATCCGCCATACATCGTGACGCGAAAAGTCGGGACGCTCATGGCATCAAGACGAATCATCGGCCAGGCGGCGCGGCGAAAATGGCGTAGGGCAAACAGGAAAGTCGCTATTCCCAGCGTGAGAAGTCCGGCAGTTAGCCAACCCTGCGGCTGCTGGGTTCCCAGCAACTCCATGGCATACACCAGACTTACCATGGCAACAGAGGTCGCGACAAAACCCGCTATATCAAACGGACGGCGCTCGTCGTCATGAATATCCGGAATAAAACGTAGCGCCAGCGCTATCGCCAGTATTCCCAATGGGACGTTAATGAAGAAGATCCACCGCCAGTTGGCATAGCTGGTGATGAATCCGCCTAGTGGAGGACCGATGATGGGCGCGACTAACGCGGGCCAGGTCAGAGTCGCAATGGCGGTGATTAACTGACGTTTAGGCGTGGTGCGTAGTACCGCAAGGCGGCCAACAGGAACCATTAATGCGCCGCCCACGCCCTGTAAGATTCGCATGGCGACAAAGCTTTCAAGACTGGTGGACAAACCGCATAAGACCGAGGCGAGGGTAAATATCGCCAGTGCGAGGGTAAACACTTTTCTGGCGCCAAAGCGGTCCGCAATCCAGCCGCTGGCGGGGATAAGTACGGCGAGGGTGATCAGGTAGGCGCTAATACCAATATTCAGGTCAACCGCCTGTACGCCAAAGCTTTTGGCCATGTCGGGCAGGGCGGTAGCGATCACCGTACCGTCAATAAACTCCATAAAGAAAGCGCCGGCTACAAGTAATGCCGCCGGGGAGAGACCGCGTTTATTCTCAACCGCTAAATGTTCACTC
>NZ_JAHLQZ010000287.1:0-3695 GCF_018919505.1 Citrobacter sp. S55_ASV_140 | reverse complement strand
CGGGAGCGGATTTGAACGTTGCGCAGCAACGGCCCGGAGGGTGGCGGGCAGGACGCCCGCCATAAACTGCCAGGCATCAAATAAAGTGAAGAAGCCCGTCCTGCCGGATGGGCTTTTTTGCGTCTGTGTGGTGAACACAGCCGTTGTGACCTGGATGTAGGCCTGATAAGCGCAGCGCATCAGGCAATCCCGCACCACGTAAAAACTTGCCCTGCTACCCGCGCACGAGATTGAGCAACGGGTAGGGGCGCCCAAGATCGTCCACCTCTGTACGTCCCGTCACGCTAAATCCCATCTTCTTATAGAATCCAACCGCTTGTTCATTCTGTTCGTTAACGTTAGTTGTTAGCGTGGAACTCATTGATAAAGCATGTTCAATCAGCAGCTTACCAACGCCACTACCACGCACATCCGGATCGACAAACAGGGCATCTATATGCTGATCGGTCAGGAGCATAAAGGCGACTGGCTCATCCTGATTTGTCACTGCAACCCATAGAGGGGCTTCTGGTAAAAAAGAACGTACCAACTGTTCCAGTTCAACCCGATAATCCGCAGAGAGGAAATGGTGCGTGGCATCCACTGAGCGACACCAAATAGAAACTAACTTGTCTCCTTCGTCCTGACGCGAACGACGGATGGTAAAGGTCATAGCATTCTCCTTTTTTCTTTACTGCACTATTCTACAGCAAGGAACCGTGAAACTTTCTCAACTTGAGGATGCAGACTCGACATTCTGCTGATTCCTGGGTATCTTCAGCTATCTGGATGTCTAAACGTTTAAACGTATGTAGTGAGGTTATTAGGTTATGCCAATTCGCGTGCAGGACGAACTACCCGCCGTCAATTTCTTGCGTGAGGAAAACGTCTTTGTCATGACGACATCCCGCGCTTCCGGTCAGGAAATCCGTCCACTGAAGGTACTTATCCTCAACCTGATGCCGAAGAAGATTGAAACGGAAAACCAGTTCCTGCGTTTATTGTCTAACTCACCGCTACAGGTAGATGTTCAGCTATTGCGCATCGATGCCCGCGAGTCACGCAACACCCCAATGGAGCATCTGAATAACTTTTACTGTAATTTCGAGGATATCTGCGATCAGAACTTTGATGGACTGATCGTTACAGGGGCGCCGCTGGGTCTGGTTGAGTTTAATGACGTGGCTTACTGGCCGCAGATAAAACAGGTTCTTGAGTGGGCTAAAGATCACGTTACCTCGACGCTGTTTGTCTGCTGGGCGGTACAGGCTGCATTGAATATCCTTTATGGCATTCCCAAGCAAACTCGCACGGATAAACTCTCCGGCGTCTATGAGCATCATATTCTGCATCCTCATGCGTTGCTGACACGCGGATTTGATGATGCATTTTTGGCCCCTCATTCGCGCTATGCCGACTTCCCTGCCGCACTTATCCGCGACTATACCGATCTCGAGATTTTTGCCGAAACGGAAGAGGGCGATGCCTATCTGTTCGCCAGCAAAGATAAACGCATTGCCTTTGTGACGGGTCATCCCGAGTATGACGCGCACACGCTCGGTAGCGAATATTTTCGTGACGTTGAAGCGGGCTTATCCCCGGAAGTACCCTATAACTACTTCCCGAAAGATGACCCGCAAAACAAACCGCGCGCAACCTGGCGTAGCCATGGCAATCTGTTGTTTACCAACTGGCTCAACTATTACGTCTACCAGATCACGCCATATGATCTGCGTCACATGAATCCAACGCTGGATTAATCTTCTGTAGCAGACGATCCTTAAGCGTTTCAGCATGTTGAATCAGGCACCTTCGGGTGCCTTTTTTATTTCCGAAACGCACCTCACTGTGTAATTAAATTTTATTTATATTGTTATCAATAGGTTAATCGATAATTAATTTAAAAATGGAAATTGTTTTTGATTTTGAAATTTAAATGAGTAGTCTTAGTTGTGCTGAACGAAAACCGCACAACGATCCTTCGTTCGCATTGGGGATGTGTTTGGATCACTGACGAGGAACTACGCAATGAATCAACAGGCAACGACAACCGATGAACTGGTCTTCACCAGGCCGCGTGGCGAACAGGAGCAGCAAATCCTGACCGGAGAAGCGGTGGAGTTTCTGACTGAACTGGTGACAAGATTTACGCCTAAGCGGAATAAGCTTCTGGCTGCGCGGATCCAGCAGCAGCAGGATATTGATAACGGTAAGTTGCCTGATTTTATTTCGGAAACAGCTTCCATTCGTGAGGGCGACTGGAAAATTCGCGGTATTCCTGATGATTTACTGGATCGCCGCGTAGAGATTACCGGACCGGTTGAGCGCAAGATGGTCATCAACGCGCTGAACGCGAACGTCAAAGTCTTTATGGCTGACTTTGAAGATTCGCTGGCCCCTGAGTGGAGCAAAGTTATCGACGGGCAGATCAACCTGCGCGATGCGGTCAATGGCACCATTAGTTACACCAACGAAGCGGGTAAAATTTATCAACTTAAACCCAATCCAGCTTTATTGGTGTGTCGTGTGCGTGGTCTGCATCTGCCGGAAAAACACGTCACCTGGCGTGGCGAATCCATCCCTGGCAGCCTGTTCGATTTTGCACTCTACTTCTTCCACAACTACAAAGCATTGCTGGCAAAAGGCAGTGGCCCGTATTTCTATCTGCCAAAAACGCAGGCCTGGCAAGAAGCAGCCTGGTGGAGTGAAGTGTTTAGCTATGCAGAGGACCGCTTTAACCTGCCGCGCGGCACCATCAAAGCGACCCTGCTGATTGAAACGTTGCCCGCTGTTTTCCAGATGGACGAAATTCTGCACGCGTTGCGTGATCACATTGTGGGCCTGAACTGTGGCCGCTGGGATTACATTTTCAGCTATATCAAAACCCTGAAGAATCATCCGGATCGCGTGCTGCCAGACCGTCAGGTGGTGACGATGGATAAGCCATTCCTTAGCGCCTACTCGCGTCTGTTGATTAAAACCTGTCATAAACGCGGCGCGTTCGCGATGGGCGGCATGGCTGCGTTCATTCCCAGTAAAGATGCCGAGCGTAACAACCAGGTTCTGACCAAGGTAAAAGCGGATAAAGCGCTGGAAGCGAATAACGGTCATGACGGTACATGGATTGCCCATCCGGGCCTGGCAGATACTGCAATGACGGTATTCAACGACGTGCTCGGAGAAAACAAAAATCAGCTGTTTGTAACGCGTGAAGAAGATGCACCAATTACCGCCGAACAGCTGCTGGCACCGTGCGACGGTGAGCGTACCGAAGAGGGTATGCGCGCCAATATCCGTGTCGCGGTGCAGTATATCGAGGCGTGGATCTCCGGTAACGGCTGCGTGCCGATTTACGGTCTGATGGAAGATGCGGCCACCGCCGAAATCTCCCGCACCTCCATCTGGCAGTGGATCCACCACCAGAAAACGCTCAGCAACGGCAAGCCGGTGACCAAACCGCTGTTCCGCCAGATGCTGGCCGAAGAGATGCTGGTGATTCAGGACGAACTGGGCGAGCACCGCTACAGCAGCGGGCGTTTTGACGATGCCGCGCGTCTGATGGAGCAAATCACTACCTCTGATGAACTGATCGATTTCTTGACCCTGCCAGGTTACCGCCTGCTGGCTTAACTCACCACATAACAATATGGAGCATCTGCACATGAAAACCCGTAATCAACAAATCGAAGAATTACAGAAAGAGTGGACTCAACCGC
>NZ_JAHLQZ010000286.1:0-3847 GCF_018919505.1 Citrobacter sp. S55_ASV_140 | reverse complement strand
GGCGAAGCCCGTCGTGCAACAACTTCAGTCAAAGACGCCAACTTCGTCGAAGCAGAAGAAGAGTAGTCCCTTACATTGAGTGTATCGCCAACGCGCCTTCGGGCGCGTTTTTTGTTGACAGGGTGAAAACAGTACGGGTACTTTACTGACGTAGCCAAAGGAAAATTACATGAAACTTGTCCCGTTCTTCTTCGCATTCTTTTTTACCTTCCCCTGAATGGGAGGCGTTTCGTCGTGTGATAAAGAATGCGAAGACGAACAATAAGGCCTCCCACAACGGGGGGCCTTTTTTATTGATAACAAGAAAGGCAACACTATGACATCGGAAAACCCATTGCTGGCGCTGCGCGATAAAATCAGTTCGCTGGATGAAAAATTACTGGCCCTGCTGGCTGAACGGCGTGGGCTGGCCGTAGAAGTCGGTAAAGCTAAACTGCTTTCACATCGTCCGGTACGTGATATCGACCGCGAACGCGATCTGTTAGACCGGCTGATTCAGCTTGGCAAAGCGCATCATCTCGACGCGCACTATATCACCCGCCTGTTCCAACTGATTATCGAAGACTCCGTTCTGACGCAGCAGGCTCTGCTCCAGCAACACCTGAACAAAATTAACCCCCATTCCGCGCGCGTCGCCTTCCTTGGACCAAAAGGCTCATACTCACACCTCGCCGCACGTCAGTATGCTGCCCGTCATTTTGAACAATTCATTGAAAGCGGCTGCGCGAAATTTGCCGATATCTTTAATCAGGTCGAAACCGGACAAGCTGACTATGCGGTCGTCCCGATTGAAAACACCAGCTCCGGTGGGATTAACGACGTCTACGACCTGCTGCAGCACACCAGTCTGTCTATCGTTGGCGAGATGACTATTACAATTGACCACTGCGTACTGGTGTCCGGCACAACCGATCTCGAAACTATTGATACGGTATACAGCCATCCGCAACCGTTCCAGCAGTGCAGCAAATTTCTGAGCCGTTATCCGCACTGGAAGATTGAGTACACCGAAAGCACCTCTGCGGCGATGGAAAAAGTTGCACAGGCTAACTCTCCGCGCGTAGCGGCGCTGGGCAGCGAGGCCGGAGGCGTACTGTATGGTCTGCAAGTTCTTGAGCACATTGAGGCCAATCAGTCGCAAAACATCACCCGCTTCGTGGTGCTGGCGCGCAAGGCAATCAACGTTTCCGACCAGGTTCCGGCGAAAACCACGCTGCTGATGGCGACAGGCCAGCAGGCAGGCGCCCTGGTTGAGGCATTGCTGGTACTGCGCAACCATAATCTGATTATGACCAAGCTGGAATCACGTCCGATTCACGGCAATCCATGGGAGGAGATGTTTTATCTCGATATCCAGGCCAATCTGGAATCCCCCCAAATGCAAAAGGCATTAAAGGAATTGGGTGAGATTACACGTTCGATGAAGGTGCTGGGATGTTATCCGAGCGAAAACGTGGTGCCGGTCGATCCGAGTTAACGTGACAATGCCGGATGGCGCTAAGCTTATCCGGCATCTTACTTAAGGACGGCTGTCATTCGCCTGGCGCAACAAAGTACGGCTTTCGCTCTGGAAGCGTTTCGCATAATCGCCAAACCAGTGCTCCACCTTACGGAAGCTGTCGATAAACGCTTGCTTATCGCCCTGCTCCAGTAAACCAATCGCCTCACCAAAACGTTGATAGTAGCGTTTGATCAGCGCAAGGTTGCTCTCAGACGACATAATGATATCGGCATACAGCTGCGGATCCTGGGCAAACAGGCGTCCAACCATCGCCAGTTCAAGGCGATAAATCGGCGAAGAGAGCGCCAGCAATTGTTCCAGTTGCACGTTTTCTTCCGCCAGGTGCAGACCATAGGCGAAGGTCGCAAAGTGACGCAAGGCCTGAATAAACGCCATATTCTGGTCGTGTTCAACGGCGCTGATCCGATGCAGCCGCGCGCCCCAGACCTGAATCTGTTCCAGGAACCACTGATAGGCTTCCGGCTGACGTCCATCACACCAGACAACCACCTGTTTTGCCAGACTGCCGCTGTCCGGACCAAACATGGGATGTAATCCCACCACCGGACCATCGTGCGCTGCCAGCATCGCCTGTAAAGGACCATTTTTTACCGATGCCAAATCGACCAGGATACAGTCAGACGGCAGACGCGGTAATTTAGCGATCACCTGCTCGGTGACGTGGATCGGCACGCTGACGATCACCATGCCTGCATCAGAGACGATCTCCGACGCGCGATCCCAGTCCTGCTGTTCCAGGATCCGCACCTGATAACCTGACAGAGTGAGCATTTTTTCGAAAAGACGCCCCATCTGACCACCGCCGCCGACGATCACTACCGGTCGTAGGGAAGGACAAAGCGTTTTGAATCCTTTGTCATTTTCACTGGAGTAGGACTCGCGCATAACCCGGCGCAGCACATCTTCAATCAGATCCGGCGGTACGCCAAGGGCTTCCGCTTCCGCGCGGCGTGAAGCCAGCATAGAGGCCTCCCGCTCCGGCACGTAAATCGGCAGCCCAAAGCGGCTTTTTACTTCACCGACTTCAGCAACCAGC
Organism: Citrobacter sp. S55_ASV_140; assembly: GCF_018919505.1. Lineage (NCBI taxonomy): Bacteria > Pseudomonadati > Pseudomonadota > Gammaproteobacteria > Enterobacterales > Enterobacteriaceae > Citrobacter > Citrobacter sp. S55_ASV_140. The sequence continues at coordinate 1,289 of NZ_JAHLQZ010000286.1, read as the reverse complement.
TCCAGGCGGCGTGCCAGCAAATCCAGCAGCGCCTTGTCGACTTCATCAATTTGATCGCGTAATGCGGTCAATTCAGCAACCATAACCAACCTCTTATGCTACACGCGCCGACAGCTGGCCGTTTAAATCCTGGCTAATTTCACGCAGTAGCGCATCCGTCATTTCCCAGCTAATGCATGCATCGGTTACGGACACGCCGTATTTCATTGCGCTGCGCGGCTGTTCGGAAGACTGGTTGCCTTCATGAATATTACTTTCAATCATCAAACCAATGATCGAGCGATTGCCATCTTTGATTTGCGCAATCACGGATTCAGCCACGGCAGGCTGACGGCGGTAATCTTTATTGGAGTTACCATGACTGCAATCTACCATCAGGGAAGGTCTTAGTCCCGCCTGTTCCATCTCTTTTTCGCACTGGGCAACATCTGCCGGGCTGTAGTTCGGCGCTTTGCCGCCACGCAGGATCACATGACCGTCCGGATTGCCCTGAGTTTGCAGCAGCGCTACCTGCCCTGCCTGGTTAATACCGACAAAACGGTGTGACTGCGCCGCGGCACGCATGGCGTTGATCGCGGTTGCCAGGCTACCGTCAGTGCCGTTCTTAAAGCCAACCGGCATCGAAAGACCAGAAGCCATTTCACGGTGAGTCTGTGATTCCGTGGTACGCGCACCGATTGCCGACCAGCTAAACAGATCGCCCAGGTATTGTGGGCTATTAGGATCCAGGGCTTCAGTTGCCAGCGGGAGTCCCATATTTACCAGTTCAAGCAGCAGTTGACGCGCAATTTTCAGTCCAGCTTCAACATCAAAAGAGCCATCCATATGAGGATCGTTAATTAACCCTTTCCAACCAACGGTAGTACGGGGTTTTTCAAAATAGACGCGCATCACCAGGTAGAGGTTATCGCTGACCTCTGCGGCAAGGGCTTTAAATCGACGAGCGTACTCAATTGCCATTTCAGGATCGTGAATGGAGCACGGACCACATACCACCAGCAGACGCGGATCGCGACCGGAGATAATATCTGAAATGGTTTTACGCGACTGGGCGATTTGCGCCTCTTGTGCCTGGCTCAGCGGAAATTCAGCTTTCAGCTGTTCCGGAGTCATCAGAACCTGTTCGTCGGTAATATGTACGTTGTTCAGCGCGTCTTTTTGCATGATGGTGATCCTGTTTAGCTCGTTTGCGATAGTTGATCCTCAGCGAGGAGGAAATAACGATATCACAATAGGTAAAGATTTCAATCCATAATCCGTAAATTTTAATTTACAGCGCTCTATTAAGT
>NZ_JAHLQZ010000285.1:0-3868 GCF_018919505.1 Citrobacter sp. S55_ASV_140 | reverse complement strand
GGTCAGCACCGTATCAAAGTTGGTCTGCTCGCATTTGTATTCCACGTCCTCCATCACCATTGGATCGGTCGGCTCACGATCCTGCTTGGTCGTATCCGTGGTCCCGGCAACAGTGCTGCCCACGCCCAGCCCCAGCAACTGACCTGACTGCTCATCTACGGGGGAAATGTTTATGAGCGTCAGGAATGCGGCGGACTGCTGGATCTCATCTTCCAGCGTTTGTTGCACGGACGGCTCCACGGTGAACTTGCTGGACAGTTCCTCAACTTCCACACCGTTCAGGCGCGCCAGCTGCTGCAGGTAAGCGTTAAAGGCAAATTTGGTATTCTTTTTCATCGGGTTTTATGCTCCATCAGCAATTGGTCAGGGTGCCTGCCGGTGCGTCACCGCCCGGCGCGCGCTGGCGGTAATCCCTTCGGCTGTCTTCGCGGCTCAGCTGCTGCTGTAACTCGGCAAAGGCGGTCTGCTGTTCCTGCAGGGAGGACTCCAGCTCAGAAAGGCGCTGGTCCTGTTCGGACAGGGATTTGACAGTGCGCTCGCTCAGGATCTGTTGCTCAGTAGCGACCAGCTCCACGGCTTTATGCACATCAGAGAATCGCGCATCGTCGGTCTGCTCTTTTTTGGTGAACAGTGCGGTGACGCGGGCAAAGAGGGACGGCTTTTCGTCCTGGGCTTCTTCCAGTTCGATCTGCGTTTCTTCGGCAGCGGTAAACAGGTTTTCAGGGTTCTGCTTACGGTTTGCCAGCGGGTTATGTGCGGCGCTGGCACTGAAAGCCAGCATTTCGGTGCCGAGACTCGCCGGATCGTCTGTTGCCGCCAGCCCCACAAGATAGGCCTTGCCGGTGTCGGCAAACTTCGGGCTGACCTCCATGGAGGTAAACAGCTTCTGGCCTTTTTTCACCAGTGCCACCAGGGAGTCCGTCGGTTCAACATCGGCGTAAAGTGCCATCTTGCCCGCCAGCGGACCGTCCTGGATTTCCTCTGCAACCAGCGCAGTCACTTTGCCGTAACGATTGAAGGCACTGTCCGGGGAATAAGACTTGATGTGCTCAAGGTTAATTAGCGCGGTATAGACCGTCGGGTTGTAGCTGGCAGCCATCTGTACCAGCCATTCACGCTGGATTTCGCGCCCGTCAGTGGTGGCACCTTCCACCCCGATACGGAAACGCTTTGCTTTCACTGTCATGAGCCGTGCTCCGTTAGAAATAACTTACTGGAGCCTTATGTTTGCGGTGATGGGGGGAGTGAGACAACGCGCTGTATTTGTACGGTAAACCACACAAACCGCAGCCGGGGAAAGCCGCCATCCAAGGCCGTATGTTTGGGCTATGAACACAACACTGCCCCCCGCAGACCTCGATCCCCGTCGGCAGGCCATGCTGCTGTACTTTCAGGGATACCGCGTAGCCCGCATTGCTGAAATGCTGGGCGAAAAAGTTGCAACCGTTCACAGCTGGAAAAAACGCGACAAGTGGGGCGACTATGGGCCGCTGGATCAGATGCAGCTCACCACCGCCGCACGTTACTGCCAGCTCATCATGAAGGAGCAGAAAGAAGGGAAAGACTTCAAGGAAATTGACCTGTTGGCGCGCCAGTCAGAGCGCCACGCCCGGATCGGCAAATTTAACGACGGCGGGAACGAAGCAGATTTAAACCCGAAAGTAGCCAACCGTAACAAAGGTCCGCGCAGGCAGCCGGAAAAGAACGTTTTCACCGACGAACAGATCGAAAAGCTGGAAGAAGTCTTCCACGCCTCTATGTTCGACTATCAGCGTCACTGGTTTGAAGCAGGGAAAACAAACCGCATCCGCAATCTGCTCAAGTCACGCCAGATTGGTGCCACGTTTTATTTTGCCCGTGAAGCATTGATTGACGCTCTGCTGACCGGACGCAACCAGATTTTCCTCTCTGCCAGTAAGGCTCAGGCGCACGTCTTTAAGCAGTACATCATCGACTTTGCCAAAGAAGTTGAGGTGGAGCTGAAAGGCGATCCCATGGTGTTGCCCAATGGTGCAGCCTTATACTTTCTCGGCACCAACGCCCGAACGGCGCAGAGCTACCACGGCAACCTGTATCTGGATGAATATTTCTGGATACCGAAATTCCAGGAGCTGCGCAAGGTTGCTTCCGGTATGGCCATTCACAAAAAATGGCGACAAACCTACTTTTCCACGCCGTCCAGCCTGACCCACAGCGCGTATCCGTTCTGGTCCGGTGCTCTGTTTAACCGGGGCCGTGCCAAAGCGGACAAGGTGGATATTGACCTGACCCACAGCAACCTTGCGCGCGGCCTGCTCTGCCCTGACGGGCAGTACCGCCAGATCGTCACCGTGGAGGATGCGGTGCGCGGCGGCTGTAACCTGTTCGACCTCGACCAGCTGCGCATGGAGTACAGCCCGGACGAATACCAGAACCTGCTGATGTGCGAATTTATTGACGATCTGGCGTCTGTATTCCCTCTCAGCGAACTGCAGGCGTGCATGGTGGACAGCTGGGAAGTCTGGACCGATTTTCAGGCTCTGGCGCTGCGCCCGTTTGGCTGGCGCGAAGTCTGGATCGGATACGACCCGGCGAAAGGTACGCAGAACGGTGACAGCGCAGGCTGCGTGGTTATGGCACCACCCACTGTACCGGGCGGAAAGTTCCGCATTCTGGAGCGTCACCAGTGGCGCGGGATGGACTTCCGCGCCCAGGCGGACGCCATCAAACAGCTGACGCAGCAGTACAACGTGACCTATATCGGCATCGACTCTACCGGCGTTGGTCACGGTGTTTACCTGAACGTAAAAGACTTTTTCCCAGCAGTACGGGAGTTTGTCTACAACCCTAACGTCAAAAACGCCCTGGTGCTCAAGGCATACGACATTATCAGCCACCGCCGTCTGGAGTTTGACGCCGGACACACTGACATTGCGCAGTCCTTTATGGCTATCCGCCGGGCCACCACCGCCAGCGGAAACCGCCCAACCTATGAAGCCAGCCGCAGCGAAGAAGCCAGCCACGCAGATCTGGCCTGGGCAACAATGCACGCACTGTTTAACGAACCGCTGCAGGGCGAATCCGCCAATACCAGTAATATCGTGGAGATTTTTTGATGAGTGAACCCGAAGCCTTAACCAGCTCAATGCCAACAGAAGCTACAGCGCCTAAAAACGCAGGCGTCACTGCCGAGGCTTTCAGCTTTGGCGATCCTATCCCGGTGCTGGACCGCCGAGAGCTGCTGGACTATGTGGAATGCGTACAGATGGACAGATGGTATGAGCCGCCGGTCAGTTTTGATGGACTGGCTCGCACCTACCGTGCCGCCGTGCACCACAGCTCACCCATTGCGGTGAAGCGCAACATTCTGACCAGCACCTTTATCCCGCATCCATTGCTGAGCCAGCAAGCGTTCAGCAGGTTTGTACAGGACTATCTGGTATTCGGAAACGCTTATCTGGAGAAACGAACGAACCGGCTCGGCGGTATTCTGTCGCTGGAGCCGTCGCTGGCGAAATACACCCGCCGGGGTGTGGATCTGGATACCTACTGGTTTGTGCAATACGGTATAACAACCCAGCCTTATCAGTTCACTGAGGGCAGCATTTTTCATCTGATGGAACCGGATATTAACCAGGAGATCTATGGACTACCGGGTTATCTTTCTGCCATTCCATCAGCCCTGCTCAACGAGTCCGCCACGCTGTTCCGCCGGAAGTATTACATCAACGGCAGCCATGCGGGTTTCATCATGTACATGACAGACGCAGCACAGAATCAGGAGGACGTGAACAATATCCGCCAGGCCATAAAAAGCGCCAAAGGTCCGGGCAACTTCCGCAATCTGTTTATGTATTCGCCCAATGGAAAAAAGGACGGCATCCAGATC